>JAKIUH010000006.1 GCA_021647685.1 Bacteroidales bacterium | reverse complement strand
TCGTAAACAACTTGCTTATTATTTGTTTAATGAAGGTTTTAAGATATTGAATGCAAATGATGGTGTAGAAGGCATTCAAATGACCCTACAACACAAACCGGATGTAATTATTTCCGATATCCTGATGCCGCGCATAGATGGCTATGATTTTCTTCGTTCCTTGAAACAAATAAAAGCAACACAAAATATCCCTTTCATTTTTATTACTGCAAATAATCAAGTAGAAGATATACGTAAAAGCATGCTTTTGGGAGCTGATGATTATTTAATTAAACCCGTTAACATTAACACTTTAATGCAGTCAATAAGAATGGCAATAAAAAAACATAATTCTGTTTCTAAAAGTATTGCCTGATTCCTCATCGTTTCTAAGTTCCCCCTTTTCTTGAATATTAGCAGCAGTTTTCTCTTGCTGCAAACTAAGCCTTGCATATATATAGTATAAAAAAACAGTATTAGTTAGTCTTTGATATTAATATTTTTTGTATTTTTGATGTAAAAGATATTAAATTTTATTGAATTATTCGGGCAATTCCTTTGCCTGTATTTGTATAAATATAGGTGCTTGCACTCAATTTTATTGTCTGCTTTTTATATCCAACCGGTAATATAGGTAAAAATACTCAATTATTTATATAAGTAAAATTATAGGTTTTTGCTCCCTAAAACAGGTGTTTATCTTAGCTTAATTTTGTATATGAGAAAGAAATAAATAATTGTCTTTCAAATATGGTTAAATACTAATTTAAAAATTAAAGCTATGGAAAAGAATATTTTAGTTGTGGATGATACGCTTATGATGAGAAAATTAATTAAAAGATTTCTCGGACAGTTTTATAATGTACGACTTGAAGAAAATGGGCTGGATGCATTTTTAAGTATGCAGCAGGGATATATTCCGGACTTAATCATTTCGGATATTCAAATGCCCAAAATGGATGGTTTTGAGTTTTTAGAGCAGGTTAAATCAACCGGATTTTTGAAAGATATACCTGTTATCATGCTTTCCAGTATAGACGAAAGTAAAGTTCGGGTTAAATTTCTAAAGCTTGGTGTAACAGATTATTTAGTAAAGCCTTTTAATCCGGAAGAACTTGTTTTAAAAGTGAATAATATTTTTGAACGAATGAATCAATATGTGCAAAATTGACAGTAGTGTTCACATTACGAAATATTCTACGGCAAATCAGGGACGGTAAATATGAAGAAGTGAACTATAAAAGTATAAACTGTATTTAAATGATAATTAAACAAAAAAACAACTGCTTTATGGAAACAAATGAACTACTAAAAATAGTATATCTTGGTTCTGACAGCAATAAAATTGCTGCTCTATACAATGATAAGCGTTTTAAAATGTATAAATTTACAGAAGCTTTTGCTGCATCTTCTTTTCTGAAAAAGGAGAAAGTTCATGCAATCATCTGTGATTTAAATTTAAAGAATTTTACAGGCATTGAATATTTTGAGAATTTACATAAAAACAGTAAATCGGCTAAAATAATTTTCTTTTTGCTTCTTGAAAAATACGATAAAGACATCATAAAAACTGCTTTAAAAACCGGCATTGATGATGTATATGTTGTTCCTTTATATGCAGATACGGTTTATAAAAGAATAAAATTTCTTTCTGAAATAAAAAGAATTAGAAAACATAATAAGATAAAAAGACAGGAAAAATATAAACTTCATTGGTCAAAAAGGCTATTTGACATTGTTGTGGCTTCTACTGCACTTATATTATTAAGTCCCTTACTCTTAATTGTTATGATATTAATTAAGCTTGAATCAAAAGGGAGTATTTTCTATGTATCTAAAAGAGTGGGAAGAGGCTATAAAATTTTTGATTTTTATAAATTCCGCTCTATGTATGAAGGAGCTGATGCTAAATTAAAAGAAGTAAAAAACAGTAACCAATATGCACAAGAAGTTATTAGTGAAACCACTGGAGAAACTTGTCCTCAATGTGAAAAATTAGGACATCCTTGTTCACCTATTTTATATATCGACGGGTATGAGGTGTGTGAAAATCATTATTTGAAATCTAAAAAGAATAAAATAAAATCAACATTTATTAAAATTGAAAATGATCCTCGAATAACAAAAGTTGGAAAATTTATTCGCAATACAAGTATTGATGAACTACCGCAGTTAATTAATGTTTTAAAAGGCGATATGTCAATTGTAGGTAACCGTCCTTTGCCTTTGTATGAAGCAGAACTACTTACTACCGATGAATGGAGTGAGCGATTTTTGGCACCGGCTGGCTTAACCGGTTTGTGGCAAGTTAAAAAACGCGGAAAATCCGGTAGCATGTCTGCTGAGGAGCGTAAACAACTGGATAATTATTATGCTAGAAAATCATCTTTCCTTTTTGATTTGAAACTGATTTTTATGACCATTCCTGCACTTTTTCAATCTGAAACGGTATAGGAAGATAAATTTAAAAATGTATAAAGTAAATTGTAAAACGCTTAAATATCTAAAAATGAATATAAAACCAATTCAACATAATGTAATTTTTAAAAATTACAATAATAAATTCATTAGAGAGATAAATAAAATATCGCTAAAATTATTTTTAGTATGCTGTTTTACAATGCTTTTTAATTTGTTTGCTTTTTCACAAAACTCTGACAGTTTAGTTTCTGATATACTATTACACAAGGATTTTTTACCTCCGCTTAATGTTCTTATAGAAGAAGCAAAAGAGCACTCACCATTACTAAAACAATACGATGCGGAGATAGATATCAGAGAAATGAAAAATAAGTCTTTAAAAAGAAATTGGAGTAAATATATAAGCCTGGGTTCATCAATCCAATACGGTACCTATGATAATTATGCGCTAAATACTTATTCTGATGGTTTAAATACCTTAGGTGCAATAACAACAGGGCAGCAGTCAAGATATTCAGTAGGGGTATTTGTAAATTTGCCCGTTTATTCAATATATAACAGGAATAATGAAATAAATATTGGACAAAAAGAACTGGAACAGGTGCGTTTTGAAAAAAAACAAATGATTGATCAATTGGTTAATCTGGTTGTCGAACAGTATTCAGATGTACTTCTTGCCCGAAAAATACTGATATTGAGAAATGATAATTTAAATTCAATAAACCTACAACTTGCTATGAGTGAACAAAAGTTTAAATCAGGTCAGATGAAACTCTCGGAGTTAGTTCTAATACAAGGAATACAAACAAAAGCTAAAATAGATTTAGAAAAAGAAAAAAATAACTTTTATAAATCACTCAGTTTACTGGAAAAAACTTGTGGTATTAAATTAAATATAAAATAATTAAATCGTGAGCATTATTGATTTCATAAGACTGCTGGTAAAAAATTCATTTGTGCTGATTGTAGTACCAATTATAATGGCAGTTACCGTTTTTATTCTTACCGAAAACGAAGAAGAACGGTATTATTCAAATACGGTTATTTATACAGGTATTGCTTCGGGCTACTCTATCGAGTCGCAAAGTAATTCACGCATTGACTTTTTTGCTGTAAATAATGCTTTTGATAATTTTATTAATATTATTAAATCAAGAAGTAATTTAACAGAGGTTGCTCTTAAATTATTTGCTCAAAACATGATATTGAAGAGTCCCAACCCACAATATATTTCAGAAAAAAATTATTATGAATTACATAATTCAGTTCCTGAGGATGTTAAAAGTTTAATTGATACAAACTCTATTGAAATAAGCTTATTACGATTATATGAGTATTTAAATAGAAATGATACTAATTACTTATACCGGCTTTTAAACAACGAAGAAGATGAACATTACAGTATTGAGGCTATTAGCAAAATAGCCATTAAAAGATACCAAAATAGTGATTTACTGGAAATTTCGTATGAGTGCGATGATCCCGGTATTTGCCAACAAACTTTAATAATTTTAGAAGATGCTATTGTAAAGAATTATACAAAAATTAAACAAAATCAAACTGCTGATGTGGTTAGGTATTTTGAAAAACAATTGGCTGTTTCTGAAAAAAGATTAAAAAATGCCGAAGATGAATTATTAAAGTTTAATCGAAAAAATAATATTATAAATTACTATGAACAAACGAAATATATAGCCTCTCAAAAAGAAAACCTGGATTTGGAATATCAAAGAGAACAAATGAAATTATATGCAGCAGAAGCAGTAATTAAAAATTTGGAATCAAAACTAAACTCAAACCAGCATCTTAAATTGTACAGTGATAATATTATGAAAAAAAGAGATGAGCTTTCTAAAATCACCTCTAAAATCACTCTTCTCGAAACAGCTTCTGTTAATGATACCCTTAGTAATGATGTAAATAAACAACTCCTTGCTTTAAGAGTTAGCGCTGAAAAATTAAAAGGTGAGCTTACCCAAGCGGTAAATTCATTATATCTTAGTGAAAATAGCATAGCAGGGCTACCTTCTGAAAAAATTCTTGAAGATTGGCTCAAAAATGTAATTAGCTATGAAGAAAGCAAAGCCAGGATTGTAATACTTAATAAAAGACGTAACGAATTTAAAAAAATATATGAAATATTTGCTCCTTTAGGTGCTACCATTAAGCGTCTTGAACGTGAAATTAGTATTGCCGAAAGAGAATACCTCTCTTTATTGCACAGTTTATCATTGGCAAAATTGAAACAACAAAACCTTGAATTGTCATCAAATATAAAGATTATTGACAAACCTTTCTATCCTATTGAACCCCTACCTTCAAAACGGAAATTTCTTGTAGCTATTGGTGGAATTGCAGGCTTTGTAATTGTTTTATTTTTAATTATTGCTTTGGAGTATTTAGATGTGAATATTAAAACACCCTATAACATAGAAAAGCTTACAAACTTAAAAGTGGTTGGCGTTTATCCGCTAATTGTTAAAAATAAAAAAACAGCTCATATAGATTATAATTTTATTGTAAACCGGACTACCGAATTACTTGTTCAAAATATCAGACAAAAACAATTTAATAAAGAAAAAAAACCATACAAAGTACTATTCTTTAGTACACGTAACTTTGATGGTAAAACAATGTTGGCTTCACGAATTGTTCAGATGCTTAGAGAGCTTAATTATAAAGTTCTATTGTTGACAAGTGTTACTAAATCAAACGAAAAATTTTATCAAGAAGTTGATTCAGATGCTTTTGCCAACGATAAAAGCCTTATGAATATTAAGTCCGTTGAGGATATGGTATTATTTAATGATTTTTGTAATCCTAATGATTATGATTATGTTTTTGTGGTTATTCCGGGTATAAATAAAAGTCCATATCCAATAGAACTACTGGCAACAATGGATGATGCTTATATGGTATGTCGTGCTAATCGCCCTTGGTCAGAAGCAGACACTGCATCCTTAAAAAGAATTCAAAAAGCAATAAATCATTTAAGCCCGGAAATAATCTTAAATGGAGTTGAACTACCTGTTATTGAACAAATTATTGGTGAACTGCCTAAGAGACGTAGTAAATTGCGGGTTATGATAAAAAGAATTTTGAAACGTCAGTTTTACTATGTTAAAAAAATTGAATCGGAAGAATATTAAATAATAAAAGCAATAAAAATATTTATTTGCAATGAAAAACCTAATAATAAAAATAGTAAAAGAAGACAATTTCATATCATTATTTGGAAATGTTGTTTTTGCAGCTTTAGGTTTTATTGCATTTCTTTTACTTACCCGTAGTCTGAGCCTTTTTGATTTTGGTCAATGGATAATTTATATCACCATTGCAACGCTTATTGATTTACTCCGTTTTGGATTAACAAGAACAGCAGTTGTACGTTTTATTTCAGGTATTGACAAATACGAAAAACAAAGTTTTATAGCTACCAGCATGCTTATAGGAATTGTTCAGGTTTTTGTAATAGTTCTAATACTCTACATACTCTACTTTTTATTCTCAGATAGTTTACAAAACTCAGGATATCAATATTTTTTACTTTTTTATCCTTTTCTGGCAATTTCTAATTTATCTTGGAATAATGCATTATCTTTATTACAAGCAGAGCAAAAATTTGATAAAATTCTTTTTTTAAGAGCTATTAATGTGGCAAGTTTTGTTCTGTTTTTAGTTATCAATAAGTTGTTCTTTAATTTTGGGCTTAAAGAAATAATTATCGCTAATATTTTTAGCAATTTAATTGCGTCTGTATATAGCTTTATTAAAGGCTGGGACGGTTTATTGTATATTCAAAAAGCTAGCATACAAGTAAGTAAAAAAATATTAAATTTTGGCAAGTTTTCAATTGGAACCGCTATCGGGAGTAGTTTATTGCGTAGTGCCGATGCTTTTATCATAGGCTTAAGTCCCTTTTTAGGTCCGGCGGCTGTGGCATTGTATGCTATACCTCTAAAATTTGTTGAAATATTAGAAATACCTTTACGAAGTTTTACGGCTACGGCTTTCCCAAAAATGTCGCGTGCCGGCTTAAAAAATAATTTAGCAGAATTTAAAAATGTATTTTATACCTATTCAGGGGCTATTAGCTTTTTGTTTACTCCTCTTCTGATAGCAGGATTTATTTTTGCAAATAAATTTGTTTGGATTTTAGGAGGTAACGAGTATAAAGACTCCGCAATTTTATTGGGCAATATTTTCAGGATATTTTGTATTTACGCACTTCTTTTACCAATTGACCGGCTAAGCGGTGTTGCACTTGACAGTATAAACCTCCCGAAATTAAATTTCCTGAAAGTTATGATAATGATGATCGCAAATATTGTTGGCGATTTGATTGCGGTATTTGCTTTTAAGTCATTGACTGCTGTTGCTGTAGTAACGGTTTTATTTACCTTAACCGGTGTATCTCTAGGATGGTTTTATTTAAACAGGAAACTACAACTTAACTTTTTCCAACTTGTTATAAGTGGAGTAAATTTTTATAAGTTTTTTATAAACAAGTTTTTATCATTGAAAATAATTAAAGAACAAAGATATTAATGAACCCTTTTGATGTAAAATATGGTGCAGATAAACTTAAACAACCAATAAACTTTATAGGCTTATTGATTGTTGCATTGATTTTGGCATACCTGATTGCAACAAAGGGTATTCTGTTCGGCTTAATCGCAATTGCATTACCTGTTGCTGCCGTTGTCCTGAATCGTGTTTTTAATATACCGTTTTTAGGATTCATCTTTGTTTTTATTATGAACTTTTTTGCCTTGGGAATTACAAGATACTTACCCGCACCTTTAGGTTTAACTATTGATGGTTTGCTTGTTTTAACATATTTGGGCTTAATATTTAAAAATTTTTATAAAAAGGTTGATTGGTCACCGGCAAAAAGCGATTTAACTCTTCTTGCTGTTATTTGGTACGGATATGTGCTTTTTCAATTAGTAAATCCTGAAGCTGCCAGTAGGACTGCATGGTTTTATGCAATGCGTGGAGTTGGTTTATATATGTTGTTAACAATACCCCTTACTTTTATCCTATTTCAAGATGTTAAAAAATTTGATAAATTTTTAAAATTGTGGGCTCTTTTTTCGATTATAGGCTCTTTAAAAGGAATGATGCAACTTTTTTGGGGAGTTGACCCTTGGGAACAAGCTTGGCTAGATTCCGGTGGTGCCGTAACACATATTCTGTTTGGTAAACTTAGAATATTCTCTTTTTATAGTGATGCCGGGCAATTTGGTGCAGCTCAAGGGCATGCTGGAGTTGTTTTCCTAATTATTGCCCTGAATATGAAATCAAATAAAAAACTGAGAAATTTTTATTATCTCGCCGGTTTTCTTGGTTTATATGGTTTATTAATTTCCGGTACAAGAGGAGCAATAGCAGTTCCCGCAGCTGGGTTTTTCTTGTATCTTATTTTAAGCAAAAACATTAAACTGGTTCTTTTAGGAATTTTAGCAGGAGTTTCTGTATTTGTATTTTTAAAATATACAACTATTTTACAAAGCAATTATCAAATCAGACGTATCCGTACTGCGCTTGACCCTAACAACCCTTCTTTACAAACAAGACTTAATAATCAGGCAAAATTGAAGGTTTATTTAGCTACCCGACCTATAGGTGGTGGATTAGGTTCAGCTGGGAATTGGGGAAAACGTTTTTCTCCCAATACATTTTTAGCAAATACTGCCACTGACAGTTGGTATGTTGCCATATGGGCTGAAATGGGTATTGTGGGTTTAATACTGCATCTTACAATATTGCTTTATATACTTTTAAAAAGCTCATATTATGTTTTTTCTAAAATAAAAAATGAACTACTGAGAGCAAAAATGAATGCTCTTGTCTCGGGCTATTTCGGTATTATGCTTGCCTCTTACGGAAATGGTATTCTTGGGCAAATGCCTACCGGAATTATTATTTATATGAGTATGGCATTTTTATTTATGTCAGTAAAATACGATAAACAACTTCAAAATGAAGTAAACTGATTATAACAGATATAATTATTACTAATTGTTTTAAAAAAAGAAAGAATATGGCTCGTTTGGTTATTCCTGAATATGTAAAAAAACATCTATACACTTATGATAGTGTAGATGATATTCCTGATGAGGTTTTTGATAGAATTGCTGTTGAATTTGATGCTAAAACTTTTAAAAAACCGCTTGTGTCAATAGTGATAATTGCTTATAACGAGGAAAAGACAATTTTACGTACTTTATCCTCATTGTCCCAATTAAAAAGCACTTATCCTTTTGAAGTGATTGTTGTAAATAATAATTCAACAGATAGAACACAAGAAATACTTGATAAATGTGGCGTGAAATCAGTTTTTCAGGAACGGCAAGGAGTTGGGTTTGCTCGTCAGGCAGGGCTTGATGAAGCAAAAGGTATATATCATTTATGCGGTGATGCTGATACCATTTATCCGCCAGACTATATTAATATAATGGTAAATAACTTAAAAAAACCGGGTACTGTTGCTGTTTTTGGGCACGTGTCATTTATTCCGGATGGTAAAAAATCAAGATTTCTACTCGGAATATATGAGTTTTTTAAAGATTTTGTGGTTATGCTTAGAGCTATAAATCGCCCGGAGCTTAGTTTGGGCGGAGCAAGTTTTGGCTTTGTTACCGGATTGGGAAAAAAAATAGGATGGAGAACTGATATAAAAAGAGGTGAGGATGGAAGTATGGCGCTCGCTTTAAAAGAATATGGAAAAATTAAGCGCGTAAATTCACCACAGGCTAGAGTGTGGACAAGTGCCAGAACTCTTGAAGCAGATGGTAATTATTTATTTATGATATTAAAAAGAGTCGTTAGAGAGCTAAAACGAATACAAGAATATTTTACTGTTCAAAAAGGTGTTTATGAAATCAATGAACATAACAGGATATGATACTCCAAATTAGAAAAAATTAATTGGTATTTCAATTTGGTAGGCTTTAATAGTAATCGTTGAAAAAACGCAAAGCAGCAAGTTGGTATTATTATGGAATATATAAAAAAAAATACAGAGCCTCTGGTTTCGATTATAACCGTAAATTATAATCAAATAGACGTTACTATGGACTTATTGCATAGTTTGCAACAAGTCAGCTATCAAAATGTCGAAATTATTGTAGTTGATAATAATTCGAAAAACGATAGTTTCAGTTTGTTAAAAAAAGAATTTCCCAATGTTTTGCTGGTTAAAAGCAATATAAATCGAGGATTTGCTGGAGGAAACAATCTTGGACTTCACTTTGCAAAAGGTAAATATATTTTATTCTTAAATAATGATGTGGTTGTAACCAAAGGTTTTATTGAACCTATGGTTCGTTTATTAGAGTCGGACAGTAGAATTGGGATGGTAAGTCCAAAAATAAGATTTTATTATGAGCCCGAAACAATTCAGTATGCAGGATATACATCAATGAATAAAATAACGCTTCGACAAAACTTGATAGGCTATAAACAAAAGGATGAAGGACAATTTGATACTGTACAACCAAGCTATTCCGTTCATGGAGCCGCAATGATGGTACCCGCGCAAATTTTATATAGAGTAGGTTTGATGGCTGAAATTTATTTTTTGTATTATGAAGAACATGATTGGAGTTTTCGAATTAAAAAAGCCGGTTTTAAAGTATATTATCAGCCTAAATCTCTTGTTTTTCACAAAGAATCCGTTTCTACCGGAAAAAACAGTCCGCTAAAAATTTATTATATAACACGTAATAGAATACTTTATGCCAGAAGAAATTATAAAGGCTTAATTTTTTTACTGAATATACTCTATTTATTATTAATTGCAAGTCCTAAAAATGCTTTGCTCTATTTGTTACAAGCCCGTGTTGATTTATTCACTGCTCTTTTGAAAGGTGTTTTCTGGAATATTACACATTTTAAAGGCATTCATTACAACCCTAAAATATAAACTATGGAAAATTTTATTATAATAATACGAATAATTGAACTGATGCTATATATATACCTGGCAACTGCTGTGTTCTATGTTTTTATTTTTTCAATTGCAGGAAAATTTAAAATTGTAAAACATAAACCTAATTTAAATGAATCCCGTAAATTTGCATTGCTTATTCCTGCGTATAAAGAAGATAATGTTATTGTAAATGTTGTGCAACAAGCATTAAAACAGTCCTACCCGCAAAACCTGTATGATGTTGTTGTTATTGCTGACTCATTAAAACCGGATACTCTTAACCAACTTAAAAAACTACCTATTCGTTTAATTGAAGTTTCATTTGAAAAGAGTACTAAATCAAAGGCTTTAAATAAGGGGATGGATATAATTGGTGATAATTATGATGTTGCTTTGGTTATAGACGCAGATAATATTATGGAATATGATTTTATAAATAAGATTAATAATGCGTTTAACAATAATTGTAAAGTGGTTCAGGGACATAGAACGGCGAAAAATATTAATACAAATTTTGCTGTTTTAGATGCTGTTAGCGAGGAAATAAATAATCATATTTTCCGAAAAGGACATCGTGTTTTAGGATTATCTGCTGCACTTATCGGATCAGGAATGGCTTTTGATTATTCTATGTTTAAAAAAATGATGAAAAAGGTAAAAGCCGTAGGGGGCTTTGATAAAGAGTTAGAGTTAAATTTGTTGAAAAATAGAATAAAAATAGAGTATTTAGAGGAGGCCGTTATTTTTGACGAAAAAGTTTCTAAACCTAAAACATTTTCTAATCAAAGAAAAAGATGGTTGTCCGCACAATTTGTTTATTTCAAAAAATATTTTCTCTCGGGTATTTATCATCTTTTCACAAAAGGGAATATTGACTTTTTTGATAAGGTATATCAAATGGCTTTACCTCCTCGTATTTTACTTTTAGGAATATTGATAATTGTTACAATAGTAAATTATTTGTTCTTAACAATTTATCAGCAAACAGAAATTGCATTTCTCTATTTTAATACAGCTAATTGGATGATTTTATTAATATTAACGATTGTCTCTTTTTTGTTGGCAACTCCCATTAAATATTATAATCTCAATACTTTAAAAGCTGTTTTGACCTTACCCAAGGTATTTTTTATCATGTTTTTAGTTCTGTTTAAACTTAAAAATGCCAATAAAAAATTTATCCATACAATTCATGGCAATCCCTGATTATTTTGAAGTAATGTATCTATTAATAATTAAAAAATCATACAAAATGAAAAAGATAACTTTATTACTTAGTTTAGTGCTTATTACATTTTTATTTACAAAATGTAAAAAGGATTTTGTAAATCCCGTTGAGGAGCACTTAGTTCAACAAATGACCGATTTAGAGGTTCCGCAAAATTTTGATTATAAAACCTCTAAAGATATTGTGCTAACTCTTAAAAGTTTTAAGCGCAAAGCTACAAATCAAATTAAATATGAAGTGTATTTATTTGATGATAGTAAATTAAATCGTGAGGTCAGTTATATTGATGAAGAAGGCAATACCGTAAATGCAAGTTTACAATTAACAGATGCTTTAAACAATAAAATTGCAACTGTGGTTACCGACAATACTGACTTTACATTACATGTTACAATTCCTGCGTATATAAAATCTTTATATGTCGTTCGCAATGAAATGGGTGTTTTTAGTTCTTCGGTTGTTCCTGTTAATGGTAATAAAGCTGCATTTGAGAAAAGCACCTATAAATCAAGTGTAGCCGTTAATGATATATTTTATGGGACAAATGGTAATGGTGATTTATTTACTATAGATGAAAGTACAAAAGAATTAACGGTAATAGGCTCTTTGCCTAATAATGATGGAAGCTATACTTGTGCCATTGATCCTGTTGCAAGAAAACTTTATACCATAGGAAATTATTACCCTTATTACTTATATTCCTATGATATTGATGCAGGTAATTGGGAAACCGTAGGGGCGGTAGGATATGGAGGTCCAAGGTTGGGATATAATCAAAATGATGGTCTGTTATATTTTTCAACCTACTACTATGTAATTGTTTTAGACCCAACCGATGCATCAATCCTGTCGGTATATTATTTATCAGGACTTCAAACTACCTCAGGTGGTGATTTGACTTTTGATAGCGAAGGTACTATGTATATTTCTACTACCAGCGGTCTATATAGATGTGAATTTACCGACGGAAATACAATTAATGCTATTTGGGTTAGCTCCGAAAGTTTACCAAGCTATCCTAATTCTTTGACTTTTGATTCAAACGATGAACTTTGGTGGGCAACTGCAATTGATGGAGAAGGTTATACATTTATTATGGATAAAGTTACCGGAGGTTGGCAAGAGCGTTCTATATATAGCACCGTTATTCATGATTTAGCTACTTTACCTTATGATCAGAATGCGATTCCTTCAACTGATTCAGACGGGGATGGAATTATTGATTTTTACGATGAATACCCTAACGACCCAAATAAAGCTACCAATACGTACACTCCTTCAATCTATGGTTGGGGCTCCTATGCTTTTGAAGATTTGTGGCCATCGCAAGGAGATTTTGATTTTAATGATTTAGTCTTAAACTATCGTTATACCAACATTGCTAATGCCGATGGACTTGTGGTTGAAACTAAATTAAATTTTGTTATTAAAAATATTGGGGGTTCGTTTAGAAATGGTTTTGGTATCCAGTTAAATATGGATGCATCATTAATACAACAAGTATCAGGCTATAGGCTAACCGAGGGTTTGATAAGCCTAGATGGAAAGGGACTTGAGACGAATCAATCAAAGCCTGTTATTATTGTTTTTGATAATGCTTGGGCAAATGATAAGAACAGAGAAATAGAACTGACAATAACATATTCTGAGCCAATAGACCCCACCCTTACCGGCAATTATAATCCCTTTATCTTTATTGATGGTGATCGTGAACGAGAAGTTCATTTAAGCAACATGCCTCCAACTGATTTAGCAAATTTATCATATTTTGGTACTTTTGATGATAATAGCGATTTCAATTCATCATCCTTTTATAAAGATAAAAATAATTTGCCTTGGGCTATAGATATCATTCATGATTTTGTTTATCCAAAAGAAAAATCGGAAATTATTTTAGGATACCCTTATTTTGCACCATGGGCAGAGTCAGGAGGTGTAAATTATACTGATTGGTATAAAGAAATTGATGGTTACCGGAATTATGATTATTTAGTTCAAGATTAATCTTATTTTTTAAGTACCTTTCTATTGTTTTGCCTTATATTACAGTGTTTATTTTTTAAAAAAAACTTGATATTAAATAGTTTACTTGTGGTGATAAATAGAAAAAATAAAAAGTTGAATATTTGAAATAAATTTTATGTAACATCCATGATTAATAAATTCAGAACAGCTGACATATATATTCTTATAATATTGATAATCAGTATGAATGGTGTTTTAAGCAGGATATGGGAATGAGCCCGTTTTAGCACCAAAGATAGGTGTGTAATACAAACTAAACTTTATCGGCAGATTAATAGGATTTACACAGACTTTTACTTTGTAAAATTTATTTTTTGGGCTCATCTTAATTACTATTGGGTCAGTTGTTCTGAAATTAAACACACAGGGGAATGATTATTAAAAAACAATTAAATAAGTGTAAACCCTTATATAGAGGATGTTGCATATGGCATATAAAAAAAGTTAAAAATAATCACATAAAACAATACACTTGATTTGATACTAATCATATTATGTCATAAGTCATTAAAAATTAATTTAATAGTAATCAGATGAAATTTAAATTGATTGAAACAAAAGAGTGTAGAGTGTTAAACAGAAAAGTAAAAACCGTCATAGCTCTGTTTTTATTGATTGTCTTTTACCTCTTTATAAAAAATATTCATCATTTTTTGAGTTTAAATGAGCCTGTTTATGGACAAGTATTGGTGCTTGATGGTTTATTGGCGGATTATGCCATTGAGCAAGCAGTTGTTGAATTCAATAGTAATGATAATTATAAATTAATCATTACTTCCGGCGGAAATATCCCTTCGGGGGTTTATGTGTCAAAATATAAAACTATGGCAGAATTGACTAAGGCAAGTTTGATTAAATTGGGTGTTAATAAAAATAAAATTGTTGCTTTTCCCGGAAAAAATGCTATTCGAAACCGCACTTATTCATCAGCTCTTACCCTTAATCAATGGCTTAAAAATCATCAAGATATAAAAGCTATTGATGTGCTGACTATTGGATGTCATTCCAGACGTAGTCGTTTATTTTATGAAAAGGCACTTAATAATAAGTATAAAGTAGGTGTTATTTCAGTGCCTGACAGAAGCTACGATACAGAAAGGTGGTGGATGTACAGTAGAGGTATGCGTTCGGTTATAAGTGAAACAATAGGCTATGTGTATGCAAAGTTCTTTTTTCTATAGTAAATAAAAGTAATAGTTTTATCATTAAATCAGTAGATTATGTTTGTTGTAGAGGACAGTTTGTGAATTTGAGCATTATTTGAAAACAGTAATTAAAGAATAAAAAATGAACTTATGAAGATAGGTATAGAAGCACAACGGATTTTTAGAAAAAAAAAGCACGGTATGGATATCGTGGCTATTGAGCTTATCAGGAATCTGCAAAAAATAGATTTGAATAACAATTATGTTATTTTTGTGAAACAGGGACCCGATAATTCATGTATAAAAGAAACTAAGAATTTCAAAATTATAGAGCTTCCGGGAGGCACTTATCCGCTGTGGGAACAATTTGCTCTTCCAAAAGCCGTAGAAAAAGAAAAATGTGATATTCTACATTGCACAAGTAATACAGCTCCGCTTCGTACAAGAACACTATTAGTTCTTACACTTCATGACATCATATATATGGAACGTTTAAATTTGTTTAAAAAGGGAGCTACTTTGTACCAAAAATTTGGTAATTTATATCGAAGATTAATTGTTCCAAAGATTGTAGCTAAGTTAGATAAAATTATTACTGTTTCTAAGTTTGAGAAAAACAGGATTGCAGATTTCTTTAAGCTCAAAAGCGATAAACTTTCAGTTGTTTATAATGGCGTAGGAAAACACTTTGTTAAAATTGATGAACCTCGCCAAAAATATTTTATAAAAAATAAATACAAATTACCCGATGAATTTATTTTTTTTCTTGGTAATACAGATCCTAAGAAAAATACTTCCGGTGTGTTAAAAGCATATGAGCTTTATTTAAAAACATCATCAAAAAAACTACCACTAGTAATGTCCGATTTTAATAAAGAAGTATTAATTCAAAACTTATCAAGAATAAATGCTGAAAATATTATTGATAATATTTACTTAACGGGTTACATTTCCAATATGGATTTGCCTGCTATTTATAATCAGGCAGCTTTGTTTTTATACCCGTCCTTGCGAGAAAGTTTTGGGATACCTGTTTTGGAAGCAATGGCTTGCGGAGTACCGGTTATTACTTCAAATACATCATCAATGCCCGAGATTTCGGGAGAGGCGGCTTTCTTTGTCAATCCTTTTAATGTACAAGAAATCACCGATGCCATGATTAAAATTGAAAATGATATAGAATTTAAAAATCAGCTTATTCAAAAAGGTTTTAAACAAGCTGAAAAATTCTCGTGGGAAGCTATGGCTCAAAATGTTTTGAATATATATCAAGAAATAAAATTAAGCAAACAATAAAGAGAAAGCTTGAATCCGCAGCTATGTTTGTAGCAAAAAGCTAAAAAACTTGTTCGACCACTGGCGGATAAGTTTTAGTATTGGTGTAGCGCAGTTTTGAGACACGCAAACAAGGTATTAGTTATGGTGAGTATCGAAAAACGTGCATTCTCTATAATGATGCGCTGTTTGACTTTATAGTAGAAGATAGTTGCTGATTTTAGGTTTTAATAAATTCTGTTGTTGTTACTGCAAAATGATAAATCCGATAATGGTCATTAATCTGAAAATTGTTGCATTGGTATAAATTAAGTAAAAATACCTATTCTTGACATTTAATATATTATAAGTTAATAAGCGCTCTTATTATCAAACTTACCAAAATATCTTTGTATTATATTTTAAAAATCTTTTGTTATGATTGTAAACAGAGATATTATAATTGTTGGTTTACAACCTTGGGATATTGAAATTGGGAGTAATTGCAAAAATATTGCTCTTGAATTTTCAAAACACAACAGGGTTTTGTATGTGAATCCACCACTTGATAGACTTACCTCTTTTAAAAAAAGCAATAATCCAAAAGTGCTCAAAAGGAAAAAAATAATTAAAGGTAATGAGCCGGAATTAATAAAGATTAAAGATAATTTATGGAATTTATACCCTAAAACAATTATAGAATCAATAAGCCAATTAAATGTTAATTTTTTATTTGATATACTTAACAAGGAAAATAACAGACGATTTGCAAAAGAGATAAAAAAAGCAATAAACCAATTAAATTTTAAAAACTACATACTTTTTAATGATAATGATATTTTCAGAAGTTTTTATCTGAAAGAACTATTGCAAGCTTCAATTTACGTTTATTATATACGTGATAATTTAACTGCTGTTGATTATTGGAAAAAACAAGGGGTGCGCATTGAAGCAAAACATATCTCAAAAGCCGATGTAGTAGTTGCTAACTCTCACTTTTTAACCAATTATGCATATAAATATAACACACATTCATATTTTGTTGGGCAAGGTTGCAATGTATCAGCTTTTAATGCTGAAATAAAGCATAAAGTTCCTCATGACATTCGCAAGATAAAGCATCCGGTTATCGGATATATTGGCGCCCTTAAAAGCTTACGTCTCGATATAGAAACAATACAATATATTGCCAAAAAAAAGAGTGATTACAGTATCGTTTTAATAGGTCCGGAAGACGAAACTTTTAAAAAAAGCAATTTGCATAGCATGGAAAATGTATATTTTTTAGGGAATAAAAAAGAAAATGAACTTCCGGCATATCTTTCAACTTTTGATATCGCAATAAATCCTCAATCTTTAAATACGGTTACAATAGGTAATTATCCGCGTAAGATTGATGAATATTTGGCAATGGGCAAAGCTGTTGTTGCAACTAAAACTGATGAGATGAACTTTTTTTCAGACTATGTTTATCTGGCAGAGAATAAAGAAGATTACATCAATTTAATTGATAAAGCTTTTGCTGAAAATTCAGAACAAAAACAAAAAGAAAGAATTGCTTTTGCCAAAAAACATACATGGGAAAATAATGTTAAAGAAATATACAAGCGCATTGAAGAAATTGAGAAAAAAAATGACAGGAATCAGCCGTTAAAAAAATCAAGATTAAAGGAAAAGTTAATAACTTACCCTAAATTAAAAAAACTCATTTTGTATTTATTATCGCCCAAAAATCAAGCACGTCCGCGTTTATGGGTGAAATTATTTTTAAATCCGTTTAAACACCATATTGGGAAAGGGGCACATATCTGCCGTAGAACAAGGATAGATGTTATGCCTTTTAATAATTTTTATGTAGGAAATGATACAACAATCGAAGATTTTACCACCATAAATAATGGGGTTGGTGATGTTATTATTGGTGATCGAAGCCGGATTGGAATTGGAAATACATTAATTGGTCCTGTAAAAATAGGCAATGATGTTCGATTAGCTCAGAATGTGGTTTTATCCGGTTTAAATCATAATTATGAAAATGTTAAAAAACCAATTCATATTCAGGGTGTTAGTACAAAACCTATTGTTGTAAAAAATGAAGCTTGGATTGGGGCAAATGCAGTTATACTTCCGGGTGTAACAATTGGGAAACACAGTATTGTCGCTGCAGGAAGCGTGGTAACTAAAAATGTTCCTGCATATTCTGTTGTTGCCGGTAATCCGGCTAAGAAAATTAAGCAATATTACCCTAAATCAGGAAAATGGATGAGCACAAATAGTTTAAAGATAAAAAATACTGCCCGTATGATACAAATATCTAAAAAAAATGCTGTCTGATATACTATTTAGTACGAAGTGTTGTACGGGCATATACAATAAAAATATGAGCTTATGAAAATATTGGAAATACTATTTTGGTTTTGTTTGTTTATTATGTTCTATTCCTATATCGGATATGGAATATTATTATACTTCTTAGTAGGTATTAAAAGTTTATTCACAATAAATAATAAGTCTTCTTACAATCCTGATTATGAGCCTGAAGTAACATTATTGGTAACTGCATATAATGAAAAAGATTTTGTTGAAGCTAAGGTAAAAAACTCATTTGACTTGGACTATCCTAAAGATAAAATAAAATACCTATGGATTACCGATGGCTCAGATGATGGTACACCGGAAATTTTAAAACAGTATAAAAACATTAAGGTTTATCATCAAAATGAACGATGTGGAAAAATTGCAGCAATGAACCGTGGGATAAAATTTGTTGATACACCTATTGTTATTTTTTCGGATGCAAATACTAATTTAGGAAAAAACTCGGTGAAAGAAATCGTGAAAATGTTTAGCAATCCAAAAGTAGGCTGTGTATCGGGAGAAAAAAGAATATATTCGAATAAAACTGATACAGCATCCGGTGCCGGCGAAAGCTTATATTGGAAATATGAATCAACTTTAAAAAAATGGGATGCAAAGCTATATTCAGCTGTTGGAGCTGCAGGAGAATTATTTGCCATTCGGACAGCATTATATCAAGAGCTTGAAAGCGATACTTTACTTGATGATTTTATTATTTCGCTTAGAATTGCAATGAAAGGATATACCATTCAATATAACCCTGATGCATATGCTATTGAAACTGCTTCGGCAAATGTAAAGGAAGAATTAAAACGTAAAATCCGAATTTCTGCAGGAGGCTTACAATCTGTTATAAGACTAACACCATTGCTAAACCCTTTTAAATATGGTGTTTTATCATTTCAGTACATATCACACAGGGTTTTACGGTGGACACTTAGTCCATTAGCTTTATTGATGATTAGTCCATTAAATATTATTTTAGTATTAAAATCCGGTTATTTTTTAAGTTCCGATTTTTATGCCGTATTGTTGTCAGGACAGATATTATTTTATCTTTCTGTTTTAATTGGTTGGCTTGTTGAGAACTATAAAACACGAATTAAAGCACTTTTTGTTCCTTATTATTTTTTCATTATGAATTTTTCAGTGTTTTTGGGCTTTTATAGGCTTATTACATCTCAGCAATCTGTAAAATGGGAGAGGGCAAAAAGGGCGCAATTGGTTTAATAGAATATCTGATGGCTTAATAATAGTTAAAAACTGCTCGATAAGCAAATAAGTGCTTATACCTATTTTGTTAATTCCTTTGCTTTAAGCTTTTTTACCCTGAATTAATACACTATCTGGTAGTACCTTTGAAGAAAAAAGGAGGACAATATGAAAAGCTTAAACCAAATAATATCTGAGTTGAATGCATATCATTTTCAATTGTCATCGGTTGTAGATATTCGTTCATTTAAAAAGGTTTTTTTAAAAATTATTGCCGAAGTTGTTTCCTTTGACAGCATAATGCTTTGGTTAAAATCACCATTAAGTGATAATCTTATTCTTTTTTACTCAAAAGCTTATTCATTTGATGATCAAAACAATACTGAGAATAAAATAGATGACACTATTATTGGACAAGTTCATCGAAACAAAAAAATAGTGCTTGAGTCAAATGCAAAAATGACAAAGTATTTTAGTTTTACCGGAAAAAACAGGTATGTAAATATCCATTCTGAAATTGCGATACCTTTATTAAAAAATGATGAAAGTATGGGAGTTTTACTTTTAGGAAGTGAAAATAAAAATCATTTTACTGAAGAAAAACTTGCAATTTTATCTTTTGTTTGTAATGCTGCTGGGGTAACTTATGCTCGTTTAGCATATAATATAAACGAATCATGCATTACATCATGCAAATTTGAAGAAGAAGTAAATAAAGACCTTGTTCGGCAGAAAAAAATGCTTTTAAAAAAAATTGATGAATTAACTATTGCCAAAGAAAAAGCAGAAGCAGCTTCAAGAGCTAAAAGTGAGTTTTTGGCTAATGTTTCGCATGAAATCAGAACTCCCATGAACGCAATACTCGGGTTTAGTGAAATTTTGTTGAATAAAATTGAAACACCACAATACAAAAGCTATCTTAAAACAATACTTTCCAGTGGCAAAACACTTCTTGCATTAATTAATGATATCTTGGATTTATCTAAAATAGAAGCAGGAAAGTTGGAATTAAATTTCGAAGCAGTTCATTTACCTCTTATAGTTCAAGAAATTAAACAATTATTTAAAGAAAAAGCTAAAAGAAAAAACTTATCAATATATACCGAGATTGACGAAAATTTCCCTCAAACAATTATTCTAGATGAACTTAGAATTTATCAAATTTTATTTAATTTGGTGGGAAATGCTATTAAGTTTACTGAGCAAGGTTATATTAAAATAAAGGTAGGATATAAAAAATATTTGAATAGTGATAAAGCAACAGTCCTAATATCTGTTGAAGATACGGGGATTGGCATTAAAAAATCGGAACATGAGAAAATATTTGATGCCTTTAGTCAACAAAGTGGACAAAGCATTAAAAAATACGGAGGTACAGGTTTGGGTTTGTCCATTGCCAAAAGGCTTGTTGAAAAAATGAATGGACAAATTAAGGTGAATAGTAAGCCCAATAAAGGAACTGAATTTATTATTGAACTTTTAGATGTAGCTATTGTTAAGCACGAAAGAAATATGCTAAAAGAGCATAAACCGACTGGGGTTTGTTCCAATATTAAATTTCATCCTGCAAAAATTATGATTGTTGATGATGTAAAGTTTAACGTATTGATGCTTACAAAATTAATAGATGATCCTAATATTTCATTTTTAGTATCGAGTAATGGAAACAGCGCATTGCAAATATTAAAATATGAAAAGCCGGATTTTATTTTCATGGATTTACAAATGCCGGGCATTGACGGCTATGAACTTACAAAAAAAATAAAAGAAAATCCAAATCTTAAAAATATTCCTGTAATTGCATTTACTGCATCAGCTATGCAATATCAAGAAAATGAAATCTATCAACTATTTGATGGTTTATTAAGAAAGCCCGCCGGTAAAACTGAAATTTATAAGGAATTGATGAAATTTCTACCCTATGATAAACTAGGTGATAAAACGAATGCTGATATATCTGAAAAATATGAATTTTCAGATTCTGATAAAGCACAAATTAATCAATTTATAAAAGAAAATAAGTACCAATTACTCAATCATTGGGAAAAAGTAAAAGATGAGTTTATCATTTATGATATTAAATATTTTGTGAAAAAGCTGCGCGAACAAAGTAAGAATTTAAACATAGGTATTTTGAACAAGTATATTGATAAATTATCAGAAAGCACCAAAAGCTTTGATATTGATACAATTGAAAGTTGCCTGGCTGAATTTCCGGATATAATGCAAAGATTAGAATCAATTGCATTGAGCTCGAATAATAAGACAGTAATAAAAAGAATGGATACAACACGGTTAAGAGCCAGTTAAAGTTAACAGACTCTTCCTGAAAAGTGTGTAAAGTTCATTTTAGATGACACTATCCCCCAATGACTATAAACTATTTGACACAACACAAATCCATATTATGGTTTTGCTTTTTTAAGTGTAAACTTTACAGTGGTACCTTTTCTAGGAGTACTTTCTATATTAATTTGTCCTCCATTTGCTTCAATGTAATGTTTACAAAGTCCCATTCCAATACCACTTCCTTTTTCACTATCTGTTCCGTAGGTCGTAAAATGTTTTTTGTCATCAAATATTTTTTCAATGTCTTCTTGTGCAATACCAACACCGGTATCTTTGACAAAAATAGTAATATAGTCTCCTGTTTCTTTTGCGTCAATTGTAATAGAACCATTTTCAGGAGTAAATTTAATCGCATTAGAAATTAAATTTCGAAATACTATTTTAATTGTTTCTATATCTGAAAAAGCAAACAGATGATTGGGGATATTCATTAAAATGTTTATGTGTTTTTTTTCGGCTTGTGATTTATATAAGTCAATAACAGACTCGGCAATTTCTTTAATCAAGATTTTACGAAACTGAGGTTTTATTTCAGAAATATGAGATTTTGCCCACAGGAGCATATTTTCTAATAAATCATATGTTGCGTTTGAACTGTCTCTTAACACTTTAATAAACTCCATAACCTCTTCCTGAGTAAAAGATTCAATATCTTCTGCCAACATGTTTGATGCGGATTTAAAACCTCCTATGGCATTTTTTAAATCATGAGCAATTACGGAGAACATTTTATTTTTAGCTTCGTTAAGTTCATATAAGTCTTTTGCTTGAATAGTAATTAGTTCTTTTGCTTTTTTTAGTTCAATATGGGTTTTTAGCCTTACTAAAAGCTCTTCTTTATTAAAAGGTTTTGTAATATAGTCAACTCCTCCTTTTTCAAATCCTTTAACAATATCCTCCGTTTCTGCTTTTGCTGTAATAAACAGCACGGGTATTTCTTTACTTTTTTCGTCTTTTTTAAGTTTTTCACATACTTCATATCCATCCATATCCGGCATCATTATATCAAGTAAAATGGCATCGGGCATAATTTTTTTTGCGAGTTTTAAACCGGATTTACCGTCTTTCGCCATTGCAATTTTATAATTTGCATCATTTAATATACTTCCTAAAACTTGTAGGTTTTTATTATTGTCATCAATTATTAATATTGTTTTCATACGTATGTATTTAGTGATTAATACTTTCTAATGAGTTTATTATTTCAGGAAATTTATTAAGAATATCTTCGATTGCTTCAATATCAAATTCATGTATTTTTGTTAGCAAATTATCCAAATAGTTATCTAAGATATCCACATTCAGCTTATTGGAATGTTTAATTACATTATATACAAAGTTTTCAATTTCATAAATAATTAAACTATCGTTTATGTTTTTCCATTGTTGAAGCAGACTTAGTTTGTGTTGTTTGATAAACACATCAATTTTTTGTTTTTCGGCATCGCTTAATTTTTGCCCTATCTCTTTTTTTGTTTCTGTAATTTTTGAAAACCTGAAATGTTTTTTAAGCTCTAAATATATTAGCTCTTTATTAATTGGTTTGTTTATGTATCCGTTAAACAGGTGTTTGTTTTTTTTAAAACTTTTAACCGATGCATTTGGTGAATATGCAATAAGTGGTGTATTTTTAAAAATAGGAGCACTTTTAAATTTTTCAATAATTCTGTATCCCTTTTTATTAAACATATCAATATTCAGGAAAATTATATCGGAAAACTCAATATTTTGTATTTTAAGTATTTTTTCAACACGGTCAATAATTAGGGTATGAATATTTTTATTATTAATCTGGTGTTTTAATGAATTTTTATTGTGCAGGTAATTATCAACTATTATTATCCTTAGCGGTTTAGTACAGGTACTAATTGCTGCACTAGGTTTAATATATTTATGCTCAATCTGATGGTTAACCGTCTCAATATCATGGAATAATACAGTAAATACAGTACCTTTACCCACTACACTGGATAAATTAATTTCTCCATTCATTTTTTCAGTTAAGCGCTTTGCAATACTTAAGCCCAGTCCACTACCTTCGTATTTTCTGCCTTGCTGTATAAAAGTATCAAATATTAAACTTCTTTGTTTTTGAGGAATTCCAATTCCTGTATCTTCAACAATAAATATTAAATCGATTTTGTTATTCGCTTTTTTTTGAATAATTTTAGATTGAAGTAAAATATAACCTTTGGGGGTAAATTTTATGGCATTGCTTACTAGATTGTATAATATCTGATGTACACGTGTTTCATCCAATAATAGTTTAGCGGGTAAGTCATCCGGTATCTTAATTAAAAATTTTAGATTTTTATTATCAATCTTCTGCTGAAAGTCTTTTTCAATTTTCTCAAAAATAGTTTTTATGATTACCGGTTCTTTTTTTATTTCCAGCTTATTGGCTTCCAGCTTTGATATATCTAAAATATTATTAATAAGTGATATTAGTGATTTTCCGCTTGTAAGAATTGATGAAAGATAGCTTTTATATTGTGGATTATTTATTTTATTAAGCAGTAGTTCACTAAACCCCAGTATTGAGTTCATGGGAGTTCTTATTTCATGCGAAATATTGGCTAAGAACTCACTTTTTGCTCTTGAGGCTGTTTCTGCTTTTTCTTTGGCTAACTTTAGTTCATCTTCTACCTTTTTCTTTTGGCTAATATCTCTCAATGCTGTTATTCTAATTTCTTTTCCTTTAAAAAATGCTTTCTTAATCTGAATTTCGGCGGGGAATGTCGAACCATCTTTTCTTACGGCAGTTACTTCATATGATTTTTCATAATTCGACAATATATTGCTTATTGTTAATTCATGATATTTAGGAGTAACCCATTCGGATATTTGTTTCCCAACAGCTTCGTCTAATGTGTATCCAAACAATTTCTCTGCTGATTTGTTTTGGTTAAAACATTGTCCTTTATATGAAAGAAGAATTGCTTCGTTAGTTGCATCAGAAAGACTTTGATAACGCTCTTCACTTTCTTTTAGTGCTTGTTCTGCTTTTTTCCAATCTGAAATATCTGACGCAACAATGTATAAATAATCTTCAAATCCTTTTAATATTGTTGCAGATAATAACACATGAAGTTTTTCGCCATTTTTTGTTTTAAATATTGTCTCATAATTCTGTATTTTCTTTTTTTGGTTTATTAAATTAACAATCTCTTTTTGTACAGTCTTATCTACAATATTTATGCTATCTGCTTTCTTTCCTATTATTTCTTCCCTTGAATAAGCCAGCTTTTCACAAGCGCTTTTATTAATATCTATAAACTTGCATGTTTTAATATTTGTTAATCCCGACATAGCCGGATTAATATGAAATGCGGTAAAAAATGCATCATTATTTTCTTTGAATTTACTAAACATTGGTTTATACTTTAAACAACGGAAAGTATTTATGTAGCCGTAAAATTAAATATTTACTAACGATAAATTATAGGTATAAACACCTAATTAAAGCTATTCTTGATAATAGCTTAAATCTGTAAACTATAGTCTGCGGATTTAAAGTAGTAAGATTTTTGTTTCCATAAATTTGTATTGACAGACTCAATACTTCTGTGAAATTGTTTAGTGTGAAAATCAAAGTTCCATGAGCGATTTACTGAGCTAATATTAATACCTGAAAATCTAAATTAAGAATCTATTACAGTTTAGAATTGTAAGCTACTATTAATAATACTCATTTCAAAATTTTTCATCGTAGGGTAATTACACTTCAAATTTTTTTACTGCGCTTATCAATATTAATGCACATCCGCTAGTAAGCGGACAAGCTTTCAGAACGACTTCATTTTAGATAATCACATTATCATATTTTGCAAGAAAAGCGGTGAATAATGAGGGTTAAAGAAAACAAAAAAAGCCTTACATTGATGTAAGGCTTTTTGTAGTGTGGGAATTACTGGATTCGAACCAGTGACCCCCTGCTTGTAAGGCAGGTGCTCTGAACCAGCTGAGCTAAACTCCCATAATGCTTAGAACTGTTTTGTTCTGTTTTGCGGGTGCAAATATAAAGCTAAAATTTTTATCCGCAAATATTTTTTTAAAAAAAATCATTTTTTTTAAAAAATGCATCCTTATTTGATTACTTGATTGAGCACAAGTCCTATACTGTTTGCAATATGGGTTTTTTAATGTGTTGATTATGTTCATGTTTGTAAATAGATTATTAAAACTTGCTCAACATTTCTTGCTCTTTGCTTTATTTAATTAATTTTGTATTCTTAATTTTTAGCTACATAATCATGGATGATAACAAATATATGTTTGATCCGGAAAATCTGAAATTTGAAGGACAGGATCAAAGTTTTAAAAAAAGATTTTTCAGAATGTTTTTTGGGCTGCTGATGTCCGGAATTCTTATTGCTTTTATTTTGCTATTAGTGTCTTCTTATGTAATTGTTTCTCCCTCTACACGAAAAAAAATTCGTGAAAATGAAAAATTAAAACAAGAACTCAGGGTGCTAACCAAACGTTTTTTACAAACAGAGAAAGTACTTGAAGATATTAAAAAAAGAGATGAAAATATTTATAAAGTGATTATGGAAACCGACCCCTACACCAATGAAGATGTTGATGATGAGGACAATCTTACTAAGAAATTAAGTAATGTACATGATGTGGATGATATGGAAATAGCCGGTTTAATTAATCATCAATTAGACAGTTTATTTAATTATATAGCTAAGGATGAGAAAGCATTTAATAACTTTGCAAAAGTTGTGGAAACAAAAGAGAAAATGTTGGCGAGTATTCCATCCATTCAACCTGTAAAAAATGATGATTTAGAAGTCATTGTTTATGGTTTCGGAAAACGTATCGACCCGTTTTATAGAACTCCGGCTTTTCATAGTGGAATGGATTATAGTGTGACCGAAGGAACAAAAGTTTATGCTACTGCCGATGGTAAAATTCAATACGCCGGTAATAAACGTGGCGAAGGTAAGATGATTACAATAAATCACGGCTATGGATTTATTACCAAATATTCTCATTTGAGTAAGGTATTGGTGGCAAGAGGTAAAAAAGTGAAACGTGGTGATGTTATAGGATTAAGTGGGAATACAGGAAAGTCCATGTCGCCGCACTTGCATTATGAGGTGTTGCTTAATGACGAAGCTGTGAATCCTGTAAACTTTTACTTTGCCGATTTAGATGCCAACCAATACAATACAATGATTAAAAGGTCTTCACGTGGAGGATTAAGCCTTGACTAAATCTTAATAACTATAATAAATATGAAGCAAATCAATATTGTAAATATACTTGTATTTTTTATTTTTTTTTCTTGTCAAAATACAAATGGACAGCAAGAGAATAATGTAAAACATGCAGATTCAATTCAAACAAACAGCACATTATCAAAAGATACAATTCAAAAAACTAAACTGATCAGTATTATTGGAGTGGGCGATATAATGTTGGGTACAAATTATCCGAAAACACCCAACTATTTACCTCCGAATAACGACTGTCTCCCGCTTTTGAAAGATGTGAAAAATATTTTACAAGATGCCGATTTGACTTTTGGTAATTGCGAAGGAGTTTTTTCTGATGATATTTCACATGCGCGCTCCTGTGGTAATTCAAAAAATTGTTATCGTTTTAGCATGCCCGAAAAATTTGCTGATTGTTTTGTCGAAGCCGGTTTCGATGTATTGAGTATAGGCAATAATCATGTGGGTGATTTAGGCGAATATGGACGTAAAAATACTGTAAAAATCTTAAAATCCAAAGGAATTGAATTTGCCGGTTTGGCTGATTATCCTTATACCGTTTTTGAAAAAAACGGAATTACATACGGTTTTACAGCCTTTGCTCCAAATGCAGGAACTAATCGTTTTTATGATGTAAATAATGCAAAAAAAATAGTTCAGATGTTGGATACTCTATCCGATATAGTTATTGTTTCCATGCATATAGGCGCCGAAGGAAGTAAATATCAACACATAACAAAAAAAACCGAATATTTTCTCGGACAAAACAGAGGAAACCCGTACCGATTTGCTCATATGGTAATTGATGCCGGGGCAGACATTGTTTTTGGACATGGTCCTCATGTTACACGTGCTGTTGATATTTACAAAAATCGGTTTATAACATACAGTATGGGTAACTTTGCTACCTATAGGCGTTTTAATTTGTCAGGAGCAAATGCTTTAGCTCCTATTTTTAAAGTATTTGTCGATAGTAACGGTAAGTTTAGTTATGCAAAGGTTTTCTCTGTTTATCAAGCAGATGGTAGAGGACCCAGACCTGATAGTAATAATCGTGCCTTAACGAAAATTATTGAACTTACAAAATCTGATTTACCGGAACTAAAAATTGAAATTACCGGTGAGGGAATTATCAAAGCATTGTAAGTTTGCTATTTTTAACTTGTTTTTGTATCTTTAAACTAAATTGAATTTAAAACAAACTGCATAAACCTACAAACAAAAATGGAAGAAGAAAAAAAAACGGAAAAATTATTTTATTCTATCGGCGAAGTTGCCGAGATGTTTAATGTAAATGCTTCTTTAATAAGATACTGGGAAAAAGAATTCCCGATTATAAAACCTAAAAAAAATAAAAAAGGCAATCGTTTTTATAAAAAAGAGGATATTGAAAACTTTCATTTAATTTATCATTTGGTTAAAGAGCGTGGAATGACTTTGAAAGGTGCTAAAATGAAACTTAAAGAAAACAAGGAACAAGTAGAAGGAAATTTTGAAATCATAAAAAAATTAAAAGAAATTAAGGCGCAATTATTGGAAATAAAGGAACAGTTATAATCATGCATTTACTCAGCAGTACCAAACAGCTTATGCCAACATTAATATAATTGAAATATCAATGAAAATCAAAGAAATAATTGATGCGCTTGAAGAATTTGCACCACTTTCATTGCAAGAAAGTTACGATAATGCCGGCTTAATTACCGGTAATCCTAATGATAAGTTTAAAGCTGCAATTCTTACCATAGATACTATTGAACAAGTAGTGGATGAAGCTATTGAAAAAGGGGCAAATTTAATTATCAGCCATCATCCGATTGTATTTTCGGGTATCAAAAAACTGAATGGAAAAAATTATATTGAGCGCACAATTATTAAAGCCATAAAAAACGATATTGCAATTTATGCAGCCCATACCAATATGGATAATGTTTATTCCGGTGTAAATGCAAAAATTTGTGAAAAACTGGCTTTAAAAAACTGTAAAGTTTTATCTGCGCAAAAAGGAGTATTAAAAAAACTGGTTACTTTTGTTCCGCTTGCTCATATTGATACGGTACGAAAAGCTGTTTTTGATGCAGGAGCGGGACATATAGGCAACTACGACTCATGTTCGTATAACCTTTCCGGTAAAGGCTCATTTCGTGCATTAGAAGGCACTAAACCCTTTGTAGGAAAGCAAGGAAAGATTCATTTTGAAGATGAAATTCGCCTTGAAACAATTTTTCACAAAAATAAGCAATCGCAAATTATTAATGCCTTGATAGAGAGTCATCCTTACGAAGAAGTTGCTTACGATATTTATCCTTTGGATAATGTTTATGAAAAAAACGGTGCCGGCATGATTGGTGAATTGGAAAAACCCTTAAGTGAAAAAGCTTTTTTAAACTTAATAAAAAAAGAATTTAATATTTCATGTATCCGGCATACCGAACTGTTAAATAAAGACATAAAGCGTGTGGCTGTTTGCGGAGGCAGTGGAAGTTTTTTATTGTCCGAAGCAATCAATCAATCGGCTGATATTTTTATAACCGGTGATTTTAAATATCATCAATTTTTTGATGCCGAAAAAAGAATAATTATAGCGGATATTGGTCATTATGAGAGTGAACAATTCACAAAAGAGCTGTTTTATGATATACTTACAAAAAAATTCCCTACTTTTGCATTTTATTTTTCAGAAATAAATACAAATCCGGTAAAATATTATTAACAATATGGCAAGTAAGACTGAAATAACGGTAGAAGAAAAATTAAAGGCACTTTACGAGCTGCAACAAGTTGATTCTGAGATTGATAAAATCAGAACATTGCGCGGTGAACTCCCTTTGGAAGTGCAAGATCTGGAAGATGAAATTGAAGGTCTGCAAACAAGAATCAATAATTTTGATCAAGAAATAAAGGATCTTCAAGGAATGATTCAGGAAAAGAAAAACGCGATTAAAGAGTCGGAGGCTTTAATTAAAAAGTACGAAGACCAGCAAATGAAGGTTCGTAACAGTCGTGAATTTGATTCCATATCAAAGGAAATCGAATATCAACAGTTGGAAATTCAATTGAGTGAAAAAAGAATTAAAGAATATACGCAGCAACTTTCTGATAAAAAGTTGATTATCGAAGACTCAAAAGCGATTCTTGATGATAAGAAAAGCGATTTGGACCTTAAAAAAGGTGAATTGGACGAGATTATCAATGATACAAAAAAAGACGAGGAAAAGTATCTGAAAAAATCTGAAAAAATTGAAAAAGTTATTGAAGACCGTTTATTAAACGCTTATAAAAGAATTAGAAAAAATATGCGTAACGGTTTGGCGGTTGTTCCTGTTTTACGTGATGCATGCGGTGGCTGTTTCGCAAAAATTCCACCACAAAAGCAATTGGATGTGGCTTCGCGTAAAAAAATCATTGTTTGCGAACATTGCGGGCGTATTTTGGTAGATGAGCATATTTTGGATAAAGTGGAAACTGAAAAAAAATAATTTTTTTGCATAAGAAGAAAGAAGCTGCCTATAGGCAGCTTTTTTTATGTTTATTGGTTTGAGTTTTATGTTTAATTTTTATTATTTCATCAAATTTGCATAGCAAATTAATCATCCTTTATAATAAAAATGCTAAATTTGTGTTAATTAAGATAAGAAACCAATTAAAATATATTAAGATATGAAGAGATTTAGTTTGATATTAATGGCTGCTTTATTTGTAGGAATTTTATTTCAATCCTGTGAAGATGACCAATCTTCACTGGCAGACCCGAGAGATGCTATTGCAAAAAGTTGGAGAGTTTCAGACAGTGGAAGTCCTAATGTTTTTTATGATGTTGTTATTACAAAAGATGCTAGTGATATTACAAAAGTATGGTTGGAAGGATTTCATAATTATGGAGGTGCTAAAATTTATGGCACTTTGGCGGGTAGTGTTATTACTATTCCCCAACAAGAAGCTTCTACTCAGGAATACAGTGTTGATGGAGAGGGAACCATTGTATCTGCTGAAAAGCTAACTTTTGAATATACTTTGGATGAAGGTGACGGACCTGTTGATTATACAGCTGAATTTGGTGAGCAGGTGTCTGTTAAAAAGAAAGTTTTACAATAAATTACATTTTCTTTCTAAAACAAATAAGGGTGAATGTTTAAACATTCACCATTATTTTTTTATTT
>JAKIUH010000353.1 GCA_021647685.1 Bacteroidales bacterium | reverse complement strand
AGCTCAACTACACCACCGAGACTGGTCGCCGTCATTAATGAAATAATGGCAACGGGCCCAACAGAAAGCGTTCTGCTGGTTCCAAGTAATGCGTAAGCAACAAGCGGAAATATACTGGCGTATAAACCGACTTCAGGTGGCACGCCCGCAAGTAAGGCGTAAGCCAAGGATTGCGGAATTAGCAATACCGTGACAATAACCGCGGCAGTGATGTCTTGACCAAACTGCTTGGAGGTATATTCAGTTAGCCAGCTTATCGCCGGTATTAAGCGCTTAAACATATCTATTAACATGGTGGCGACGTGGTGATAACTATGATTTCACCTTGTCAGGTGATGCTAACCACTCATGTCCTTTAAGCATGGCATGCCAATAAATTAACGGTAATACATTAGCTTTAAGCTTCCATGCGAATTTAGTCGCCTTAGGACCATCGTTAATCCACGTATGGCAACTAGGCGTGACTTTGCCACCATAAGAAAACTCAGCAAGAACGATTTTTCCACGTTCCACGGTTAAAGGACATGAGCCGTAACCATCGTTAACTGTGCTAGGCGATTTTCCATTTAAAGCGTCGAATATGTTTTGAGCAACAACAGGCGCTTGTTTGCGTACTGCAGCCATCGTTTTAGCATTAGGTGTATTTGTAACATCACCTAAGCCCCATACATTTTCAAACGTTTTATGACGTAAAGAATATTGATCGACATCAACCCAGCCATTAGCATCGGCAAATACACTTTCACGAATAAAGGTCGGCGCACATTGAGGTGGACAGACGTGAATCATATCGAACTGTGTGCTGATGGTTTCATCGTTACCCTCCGTATCTTTTTTAGTAAACCAAGCGGTTTTCGTTTCACCATCTATCTTTGTTAGGGTGTGCAAAAAATTACGGTGGGCATTATATTTTTCCATATAAGAGAGTAGGGCAGGGACATACTCTTTGACCCCGAACAAAGCGCCAATGGAATTGTAAAAACTAATGTCGATGTTTTTGATAGTGCCGTTTTTATACCAATAATCGGCTGATAAATAGAGCGCTTTTTGTGGCGCACCTGCACATTTTATGGGCATGGGCGGCTGAGTAAAAATAGCTTTACCTTGTTTAAGCTCCTGTACTAATTTCCACGTATAGGGAGCTAAATCATAACGATAATTTGACGTGACACCATTTTTACCTAAAGTTTCTGCCAAACCCTCTATACCATTCCAATTTAGCGTTAAACCAGCAGCAATCACTAAGTGGTCATAATGCACTTCTGTATTATTATCTAGACAAACTCTATTTAACTTTTTCAAAAGTAGTTGTGGTTTTATTATCATCAAATTCAAGTACCAAAACCATTTTTTCAGGGCTTAATTCCTGAATTTGTTTCACTTCTTTATTGCCGTTCACATCCGTAGTTAAAGTTTTACCGTCTTCACTAACTTCCCAAGTTCCTGTTGCCTCTTCGTCCAATATAGTTTGTTCAAAACTACCATTGGCTTTAAAGTTGATCTTCGAACTTTTTTTCATTTCTTCAATTTGTTCATTATAAGCTTCCATTTGGTCGTCGGGAATATCACTGGTTGTTTGCAAATCAACTATTTGCCATTCACCTGTAATCATATCATGTGCTGATTGCGAACAAGAACTAAGAAATAAAAAAAGTGAAATAGTGAAAATTAATGTACTCAGTTTTTTCATAATATAAAGTTTTAAGTTTATGTCTTAATCAACAAAAATAAATTAATTTATTGTCATATCAAATACTATACAAAGAATACTTTTACTTAATTAAAATTTTAAATAAATATTTAAAGCAAAAACTGTTATTTAGTATGCCCCTTAATTTTGAAAAATTAAAAACTTATCGTAAACTTGTGCTTTCAAATGCCTGTGTTGTCGCAGGCTTTTTTTTGATGTACAACAACTAAAATTCAGAATTTATGACTGCTAATGATTACATGCAAAGAGAAGACCGTTACGGTGCACACAATTATCATCCCTTGCCGGTAGTACTTGAAAAAGGCGAAGGCGTATTTGTTTGGGATGTGGACGGCAAAAAATACTTCGATTTCCTTTCAGCATATTCAGCTGTTAATCAAGGACATTGCCATCCTAAAATTATTAACGCAATGACCCAGCAAGCCAAAACACTCACCTTAACCTCACGCGCATTTTACAACAATGTTTTGGGCGAATTTGAAGAGTACGTAACCAAATATTTTGGATACGACAAAGTTTTGCCCATGAATACAGGTGCCGAAGCCGATGAAACGGCCATAAAATTATGTCGAAAATGGGCTTATACAAAAAAAGGAATAGCCGAAAACCAAGCAAAAATTATTGTTTGCGAAGGTAATTTCCATGGAAGAACCACCACCATTGTTTCATTTTCAACCGACCCCACTGCAAAAGACGGTTTTGGTCCTTTCACGCCCGGATTTGTAACCATTCCTTACAATGATTTATCAGCCCTTGAAAAAGCCTTAGAAGACCCCAATGTTGCAGGTTTCTTGGTAGAGCCAATTCAAGGCGAGGCAGGTGTGTATGTGCCCGATGAAGGATATTTGAAAAAAGCATCAGAGATGTGTAAAGCCAAAAACGTACTTTTCATCGCCGATGAAGTACAAACAGGAATTGCCCGTACCGGTAAAATGCTGGCATGCGACCATGAAGGCGTTCATCCTGATATTCTTATTCTTGGAAAAGCCATTTCGGGTGGAGCAATGCCCGTTTCAGCTGTATTAGCCGATGATGATATTATGCTTTGCATAAAACCCGGCGAACACGGTTCAACATTTGGCGGAAATCCGGTAGCGGCAAAAGTTGCCATTGCCGCATTAGAGGTGATTAAAGACGAAAAATTAACCGAAAATGCAGAGCGTTTGGGCAAAATATTCCGCGAAGAAATGAAAAAAATCCAATCCGACAGAGTTGAAGTAGTGCGTGGAAAAGGTTTATTAAATGCCATTGTAATCAAGCCCCTCGAAGGCAAAACTGCATGGGACGTATGTTTGGCACTTCGCGATAACGGTTTGCTGGCAAAACCCACCCACGATCACATCATCCGTTTTGCGCCACCTTTGGTAATTACCGAAGAACAATTAATGGAAGCTGTTGAAATTATCAAAAAAACCATATTGGATATGGATAAATAAGCACATTTTTATTTGGGCGGCTACGGGCTTTCCGCTTGTAGTCCTCGTTTGTAATGCTGCAAAAGATAAAGCCGCAAAGTAGCTTCCGTTTGGTCGCTCTTTGCGGCTTACTTTTGCAAGCATTACAAACTGTGGGCTACCGCTTCAATCCCTGCCGCGTAGCACAGTTTTATCAAACTGTGCTTAAAATTTTCGCAAACAAGACAACTTATCCGCTCCATACACCTCGACTCTGTCAAAATGACATTTGTTTTAATATGGAATAAATTTTGTCTATATCAAAAATGAATAATAAACACACATACTTTTAACAAATTTTATGAAACATTTTTATAAGTAAAATAGTATATAAAATTAAAAAACCTTACACTTTCAGGCAATAATTAAAGATTGATAATAAACTGATAAATAATTTTATATTAACAATTAAAAATGATAGTTTATGAAAAAGAAAGTCTTTTTATTTTTAAGTATGCTATTTGCCTTCATAGCAACAGCACAAGTCGAACCAATAAAATTTAATAAATATGGAAATACTGTATCAGGTTATCGACCGGGAAACCAAGCACGCATCATGTTGGGAGTTTTTGCAGAAGCAGAAAACAAACCCTACACAACAATCAACATTTTAAGGTTTGAACCGAATATAAATGAATGGCGAATTGATAATGTCGGTGAAGACTATTACACGATTAGCACGCATACAGGATTATATTTAACCGTACAAGGAAGTGCAGTTGAGCATGCAAAACTTATTATTGATCACCCTAAAAGAACCGATGCTCAAATATGGCGTATTGTTCCCGCAAACGATGGAACATATTATATCTTATCAAAAATGAATGAGCAATTACTGGTAACAGTAGTAGGTCCCTTTGTCTATTTAGAGCAATTAAAAATAGACAGCGATAAATTTATACAAGAATGGACAATAAAAAAGGAATAATGTTATAAAGTTTTAAAATAAAATTATTCATTTAAAAATCTACTGCTATGAAAAAGAATATATTCACAATAATAATCTCATTATTTTTAGGGATAAGTACATTGATAGCACAAGAAACAGATACATTTACCGATAATCGTGATGGAAATACATACAAAACAGTTAAAATAGGTGAGCGCTGGTGGTTTGCTGAAAACTTGCGATTTAAAACAGATAACTCATGGGCTTATGACAATAACGAGTCAAATGTTGCTAAATTTGGTCGCTTATATACTTTTGAAGCGGCACAGAAAGCTTGTCCGGCAGGTTGGCATCTTGCCAAAGAAACCGAATGGACCTCATTAAGCACACTGGATAATGAAAAAATTACGGGCGGAAAATTAAAAGCAACAAGCGAATGGGAAGCACCAAATACCGGCGCTGATAACTCAATGAGTTTTAATGCATTACCGGGTGGATACCGTACACCGGAAGGTGAATTTACTGATAAAGGAAAAATAGCAGCATTCTGGTCAGATACGGATAATGCCAATGGAAATACAGCATGGAGGATTTATTTACTTTACAATAATTCCGGTATTATGCGTGGCATGGATTTAAAAACCCATGGCTTTTCAGTTCGTTGTGTAAAAGATTAAATGGTGTCGGCTAAAAAACTAAAT
>JAKIUH010000352.1 GCA_021647685.1 Bacteroidales bacterium | reverse complement strand
TTGAAAAATTCAGGGTCATTGATAATTTGTGATTTCCGAATATTATAATAAATCTTTTCTCTTGTTTTATCGTCAATTGATTCCATGAAATCAATTGCTTCTCCAAGTAAATCAACTTTATATTTTTTCTTCATTCATTTTTTTATGCAAAGATATAGGTTTCCTTTTTAAGAAACAAATTTATAATTACGGATTTTTCTTAAGCTGACGCACAACGTTGAGTATATGGTTTGTGGCGGATTTCAAAGCACAAAACTTTCAGTTTAGCACAAATTTTATTCAATGTAAAATGCTTGATATTAGTACTTTATCGCCATTAACTATATACTTTGTTCTGCGTTCGTTATTTTATTTCCCATTTTATTTTTTTCATTCTGTTGTTTATGATTTTTAACGTTTCCTTTATCTCAGTTTCCTTTGGTTGTTCTCCGTAGACTAATTTACTAAATGTCGAGGAATAGGTCGTTTTAAGCTTATCCCAAGTATCATCAATTTCTTTGAAAATTATTGCTTCCGACGGGGGAATTTTTAACCATTCATTTCCGGTTTTAAAACTCAATTTATCATCATTTGCTACGATAAGTAATAAATTATCAAACTCTTTCGTATTAAAGAAATCGTATATCTCTTTGTTTTTTAATAACTGATTTAGGTCGTATATATGTCTGATTTTATTGTTCAAGTCTACGATTGGGTTTTGTGTGTGCGAAAAACGAACCAAACTCATTATTTTTTCACAAAAGGTTCTTTTTGGACTTAAAACATTTACTTCAAAAGGTTTTAGATTGTATTCATTGGCTGTTTTCTCTTGATTTTTCTCAATCATCATTTCATAAATTAAAGAACTGACTTTCCCTTTTTCATAAGGTTCAAAACTTCCAAGCCAAGTAGCTTCAATAATTAAATTGTCTCGAATTTGTCCAAACAGTCCTTCAAAAACTTTCGGGTAATTATGTGCTGTTTTTCTTATCATTCCTTTTTTGTTGGTAATTCCGGTAATTTCAATTTCAGGAATTTGAGCTTCAACAATTTTGGTAATCTTTTTGAGTTTGTTTTTCAGTTGATTACTACTTTCATTTTCTTGTTTTAACAGCACAATATCAATATCTTCCGAAAATCGTTCAATCAGTTGATTACATTTTGATAGAGCGGTTCCTCCTTTGAATATGCAATATTTTCCTATTTCATTAGTAAAAATGGAATACAAGGCAAATGTTACCCAATAATCTTTTTCAACATAGATTTCTGCTATGCCTTTTAATTGCGAGGTAGCGATTATTGCATCTTTAAAAAGTTCTTTATTTTCGTGCAGTTTCATCTAATATTCCATTTTTCTGCTGTTGGTAAGATGTCTTTTGTTATTTCTAAATTATATTCCGACAACGGATTTAAACTCTCATTCAATATTATTAGATTTGTTTTATTATCAATATTTTCAATTAATGCTCCAAGAAAAGCTCTAACTCTCGGTGGATATTCCAAGGCTATTTTTATGAGTTCTTTTTTCTGTTTGTTATTTAATTCAAGTATCTTGTTTTGCAGGATTTTTACAGCTGATTCTTTATCCAAATCTGGTATTTTTTTGAAATCTTTTATCGCATCGAGAAGTTCAAGAAGTTTATAATTTTCATCTGTTACATCAACATAACTTCTTACTGCACTTGCTTTTATGTTTCCTTTGGAAATATAAATCCTTTTTTTACTGCTGGCAATGCTGATATTTTTAGGAATTTGTGTAGTTAACCCCATTTTGTTATAAAGCAATAATCCGGTAATATAAGCAATACGTTTACCGTTTTTAAATAAATACGGTGTTATTACTTTTTCTTCATCAGGTTTTAACTCTCCGAAAATCGATTGCTTTGGTTTGTAGAAAACTCCCGTTGATATTCGTTTGACAATTCCTTTTTTTATTAAGCGTTCTAATGTTTTCGTAACAGCAGAATATTCTTCTTTTTTTATATTGAGGTCTTTATAAGTAAATGTATCACCGTTTTCAAAACCGTTAATAATTTTTTCTATTTTCTTGGCAATATTCATATAGCAAAGATAATACTTTTTAATTTAATGTCAAGTATATTGCTCAAAATACTTGACTGTATTGTCTTTTTTCTAATGACGCAGAACGGTGAGTATAAGAATAGTAGCCGACTTCGGAACTCAAATATTTCATTTTACAATAAAGTTGAAACGGGCTACAATCCTTGAATTTACTACTATTTCGGCTATTATTTTTATACATTGTTGAACTAAACCTCACTGGCGTTCGGTGGTTGTTAAGTCACCGAAAACCAGTATCTTTGAGGTATTGTTTCATTTAAATATATTATTATGACAAATTTAAAAAAAGATTTGAACAAGAATCCACGCTTCGCAATTTAAGTGTCCGTACCCGTAAAAGTTACTGGTGGCACATTAATGATTATCAACGTTTTATTGGCAACGACCCGGAACATTCGGGTATCGAAGAGCTCCGCAGTTATTTCCAGTCGATGCTTACCGATGGGTCTCATAAGCCGGGCAGTGTAAAAATGGGTTATTATGCCCTAAAGTTTCTTTTCACCCAAATTTACCACAAAGAGTGGGCAGAGGAATACCTACCAACACCCAAAGTAGCCAAAACGCTTCCACTGGTACTTTCGAAAGATGAAGTTGTAGATGTACTCATGGTTATCCGCAATTTTAAACACCGTACCATTATCATGTTCATGTATTCCACCGGAGCCAGAGTGTCGGAGTGTGTTAACATAAAACTAACCGATATCGACAGCCGGCGTATGCAGGTTAATATTCAGGAAGGCAAAGGGCTCAAACAACGAAAAGTTCCTCTTTCACCTCTTTTGCTAGCAACATTGCGCCGATACTACAAAGAGTATAAACCACAACATTTCCTGTTTGAGGGAGCCGGAGGCAAGGGAACTCACCTCGGGGTAACCGCAGTTAGGGAGATTTGTAAAAAGGCACGCTATTTAACCACCCATATTAATAAAAAATACACCCCGCATACTTTTCGGCATTGCTTTGCCACGCATCATTTAGAGCAGGGAACAAACCTGTTGGTTATCCAGCGAATGATGGGGCACGCCAGTTTGAGCAACACCCTAAAATACCTTCATGTACAACAACTTGATACCAGCCGGGTGGTTAACCCGCTTGACACTTTAGAAGGATTGGAGGGGTTATGCAAGGGCAAATAACCATAGGCAATATTCTGGATAAATATGGCGGAAGTTATATTAGCAAGAACAATATCAAAGGGCAAGCCAAAGGGCTTATTCACTTGTTGCCTGCCTGCCGGACTACCACATTGGGGAGCCATTTTGAAAAATGTGATAATTGCAATTATGTAGGCAAATCGTATAATTCGTGCAGGAACAGGCATTGCCCTTCCTGTCAGCAGAAAGACAAGTTGGAGTGGTTGGATAAACGAATGAAAGAACTTCTGCCCGTGGGGTACTACCATTTGGTATTCACTATTCCACACGAGTTGAACCCATTATGTTTGTTCAATAAAAAAGTAATGTATGGTATTCTTTTCAAGGCTGTTTCGCAAACCATACTGGAACTTACAAAAGATACCAAACACCTTGGAGCCAATACCGGGCTGATAACAATACTGCACACCTGGGGGCAAAATATGATGGAACACCCACATCTGCATTGCATTATGCCTGCCGGCGGTTTAAGTTTTGACAATGGGCACTGGGTACACCCTCATAAAAAGAATAAGTTTTTTATCCACTACAAAGTACTGTCGCGAAAATTCAGGGGCAAGTTTGTTTTTTTGATAAAACAGGCTTACGATAAAGGGGAACTGAAGTTTAAAGGCAAACTGGCTTCTATTTGCGGAAAGAAGAATTTTACCAATTTCACTGATAAACTTAAACGAAAAGATTGGGTGGTAAACATACAAGCCCCGTTCGGGAAACCGGAAAAGGTGCTGGAGTATCTTTCAAGGTATGTGTTCCGCATTGCCATTACCGACAAGCGTATAAAAGAGGTAAAAGACGGGAAAGTAAAGTTTTCGTGGAAAGATTACCGCACGGGGCAGTACCGTGAAATGAAACTGGATATTGACGAATTTATCCGGCGTTTTTTGTTGCATATTCTGCCAAAGGGATTTTTTAAAGTGCGTTACTACGGTATTTTTTCGAGCAGGCACCGGAAAGAAAACATCGAAACGGCAAAGCAACTTCTAACACAAGAGGCTGAAAATAAAAAGGAAGAAGCCATGGAAGATGGTGTCCGGGTTTTGGAAAAACAAGATACGGTATGGGGTGAGATACTGGAATGCATAAAGAATTATCGCCAGCCCAACTGCCCGGCATGTAAAAAAGGGAGGTTGCGTTTTGCCGGAATTGTTTACGAAGACCCATGGGAATCAGGATAGCCTGAAATAGAAAACAACGTTCATTGAAAATATTGCACATCCAAAATCAACAGATAAAATCGCATGATTTTAACTGAACGGGAGAAGTGTGCCCGGTTGCAAAACAAAACTGGTTAGGTTTCAGCAAAAAAAAGAAGAAAGAGCAATATCCGTAAAAACAGGCTTAATAAAAAAGCATCGGGGGAACAACGAAAATGATTAAATCCCCTTAGGTTCACCGATTGATTATCAGCGGCTTAGTCCAACAAGATTTAAAACACAATTGAGCTTGCAAACAGTTGGTGGCGCAGCAATTATAAAAGGCAGTGGGGTATCGTAACTCACTGCCTTTTATTTGGACTCAACTGTGCCTTAAATCCTATATTGTT
>JAKIUH010000351.1 GCA_021647685.1 Bacteroidales bacterium | reverse complement strand
CAACCGGATGTATGCATCAGAAGGAGAATATGACGAAGTTGTTGTAACCGGCGTTAAAAAAGGCAGGCACAAAAAGTATAAAAAAGAAATAGCCTATGCACCAATGATGCGTAAAAGTGCAATCGAAAAAAAATCAGAGGAAGAACCTTCTACTGTACAGCCTGATATTGAGGATACGAATTTTGTGGAACAAGATTTTTCCGATGTCAAACTACGTAGTAATTTTAACGAAACTGCTTTCTTTTATCCGCACTTGCGCACCAATGCCAAAGGCGAAGTGATTATTGAATTTACCATTCCCGAAAGCCTTACCAAATGGAAAATGCTGGGATTGGCAACTACCAAAGATTTGAAAATAGGGCATGTAACTAAAACACTCATCACACAAAAAGACTTGATGCTGGTGCCCAATGCCCCGCGTTTTTTTCGCGAAAACGATAAAATTACTTTTCCGGTAAAAATCAGTAATGTATCCGGTAAAGATTTATCGGGAACCGTGCAATTGGAAATGCTGGATGCAATAAGTATGAAACCTGTTGGAAATATATTTACCAAAGGTGAAAAACAAGCCCAAAATTTCAGTGTTAAAGCAGGAGGGAATACATTAATCGAATGGGATTTACAAATTCCCGAAGGCTCCGGTGCAATTATGTATAAAGTAGTGGCAAAAGCCGGTGAATTTTCTGATGGTGAGCAAAAAGCCCTGCCCGTACTTACCAACAGAATGTTGGTGACCGAAAGTATGCCTCTACCGGTTCGCGGCGGCGAAACAAAAACTTTCAAGTTTAATAAATTAATCAATTCGGGCAAATCTAAAACACTGCGCAATCACAAACTCACATTGGAATTTACATCCAATCCGGCTTGGTATGCCGTTCAAGCACTGCCTTATCTGATGGAATATCCTTACGAATGTACCGAGCAAACATTCAGTCGTTTTTATGCTAACAGTATTGCTTCGCATATTGCCAATTCAAATCCCAAAATTAAACGTGTATTCGACTCTTGGAAAAACACTCCTCAAAGCGAAGCTTTACTGTCAAATTTGGAAAAAAATCAAGAACTAAAATCAGTACTTCTTGAAGAAACCCCTTGGGTGCTTGACGGTAAAAACGAAAGCGAACGTAAAAAACGTATAGGCTTACTTTTCGACCTTAATCGTATGGCTAACGAATTAAATACAGCACTACGAAAAATCCAAAAAGCTCAAGTATCTAGCGGTGGCTGGCCCTGGTTTAAAGGAATGCCTGAAAGTCGTTACATTACACAACATATAGTTACCGGAATGGGACATCTTGACCGTTTGGGTGTTAAAACAGTCCGTACTGATGATAAAACATGGAGTATGATAAAAAAAGCACTTGCTTATCTCGATAAACAAATCTTAAAAGATTATCAAAACCTGAAAAAATATTACAACGAAAAAGAAATACAAAAAAATCATTTGGGAGCATATTCCATTCAGTATTTATACGGTCGTTCCTATTTTCTTGACTTGCCTATATCTGATAAAAGTAAGAAAGCGGTAGAATATTTCCGTTCACAGGCAAAAAAATATTGGCTGTCGCAATCGAAATATCTGCAAGGAATGATTGCTTTGGCACTTTACCGTTTCGGCGATAAAGAAACACCTGCAAAAATTGTCAAATCTTTAAAAGAACATTCAATACATAACAATGAAATGGGGATGTACTGGAAAGACAATACAGCCGGATATTATTGGTATCAAGCACCTGTTGAGTTTCAAGCTTTGATGATTGAACTCTTTGATGAAGTGGCAAGTGATGAAAAATCGGTGGATGACCTTAAAGTATGGCTGCTCAAACAAAAGCAAACCCAAGATTGGAAAACCACTAAAGCCACCACCGAAGCCGTTTATGCATTGTTGATGCGTGGTACTGATTGGCTGGCAAGCGATGAGATAGTTCAAATAAAAGTAGGCAAACAAATGATTAACCCGCAAAAAATGCCCGATTTGAAAACCGAAGCAGGTACCGGATACTTTAAAAGCTCGTGGAGTGGAAACGATATAAAACCCGAAATGGGTAATGTTACCGTTAGTAAAAAAGACCCGGGCGTAGCTTGGGGAGCTCTCTATTGGCAATATTTTGAACAATTGGATAAAATCACCACACATGAAACACCTTTAAAGCTCAAAAAGCAACTCTTTATCGAAAAACAGACCGACCGCGGACCCGTTATTGAGCCTTTAAGCAATAAAAACACCCTTAAAATTGGTGATAAAGTCGTTGTTCGCATCGAGTTGCGTGTGGATAGGGCAATGGAATACGTTCACATGAAAGATATGCGTGCATCTGGCTTTGAGCCGGTAAATGTAATTTCGCGTTATAAGTGGCAAGACGGTTTAGGCTATTACGAAAGCACCAAAGATGCCTCCACCAATTTCTTTATCGAATATTTACCCAAAGGTACTTTTGTATTTGAGTACCCTTTGCGTGTTACTCACGATGGCGATTTCTCAAACGGCATTACCACCATTCAATGTATGTATGCACCCGAATTTACATCACATTCCGAAGGAATAAGGGTAAAAGTGAAAGATTAATACCTAAATTGAGCGGTTGTGAACAAAGAAAATGGCTAATGCTTTGGTGCTAAAAGATTTCTATAAATTTGGAAGCCCCCTTGTTGGTATCTGAGAAATTTAGAAACTCTTTGAGTGATAGATGATTAGTCATTTTCAAAGTTTGCAATCGCTCAGTTTAGGTTTAAATTAATAGCCGTAGCATTTATGCTACGGCTATTAAAATCATTAATAATTAAGTTTAGCTCAAATATAATATTTTTACAAGTGCGAAACATGAGTAATATATATTAATGAAAAAATAAGTACCCGATAAAAATCGCTGCTATTATCCCTGCAAAATCGGCAATTAAACCTGCTGTAACTGCATAACGCGTATTTTTTATGCCTACCGAACCAAAATATACAGCAAGTATATAAAAAGTAGTATCTGTTGCTCCTTGCACCGTTGATGCAAGACGTCCAACGAATGAATCAGCACCATAGGTATTCATGGCATCGACCATCATTCCTCTGGCACCGCTACCGCTAAGAGGTTTCATCAAAGCTGTGGGCAAAGCCGGAATAAAATCAGTATCAACACCTACCCAACTAAAAAAGGAAGAGATACCGCCAATAATATAATCCATGCTGCCTGAACTTCTGAATACACCAATTGCTACCAATATTGCTACCAAAAACGGAATAATCTTCACGGCTATTTCAAAACCCTCTTTTGCTCCTTCGATAAAAGTTTCATACACATTGATTTTTGCTTTTAATCCAAGCAGTATAAAACTTACGATAATACTAAATAAAATAACATTACTTGCCACACTTGATACCGTTGCTATTTGGTCTTTTGGCATTTGTGCAAATAAATAGATAATTCCTCCGATAATTGCTGTTAATCCGCCAAGGTAAGCCATGATAATTTTATCAAACAAATTGATTTTCTGGTATATTGCTACTGTTATTAAACCAACCATTGTAGAGAAAAAAGTAGCTAATAAAATTGGTATAAAAACATCTGAGGGGTCAGCAGCACCCAATTGTGCGCGATAGACCATTACGCTAATGGGAATAAGGGTTAAGCCGGATGTATTTAAAACCAAAAACATGATTTGTGCATTGTCTATATATCAGACATCGTAGAGTACCGACTTGCTAATGAACAACTTATAAAACGTGTGAAAGTAGAAGAGAGTGAATTAAGAGGTATAAAAGTTGAAAAAATAATTTATAATGACCATCTCAATAGAACACATACAGTTATACAGTTTTATAAAGCACATGAGACAGCCAATGTGAAGTTTCATAATATTGGCACAGATATAGGACTAGTCCTTGATGATAAAAGGTTTTCAGCATTGAATAGTTCCATAGACTACCTTAAAAATAATGGTGGAATACTTATATTTCTTGATACAAAAGTAATCTCTCATGAACAGGCTAAAGAGTTTGGAGTAGGAGCACAGATATTGAAAGACTTAGGTATTAAGAATATTAATCTACTTACTACTAATATAGACACAGAGTTTATTGGTCTTGCTGGTTTTGGACTAGATGTTATATCTAAAGTAGAAATTACATAGAGTGTTTAAATTGATAAATTTTCCATATACTTTTGACATTTTTTGACATTAAGGAACTACAATTATTTCATGTAAATTTCTATATGGAGCTTCAATTTAATGAAAATATTTATACACTATACATTATTATTTATTGCCATATTTACAATACTAAATGCAAAAGATATAAATAGCAGTAAAAATATGTGTGACCATAAAAACCTTGAAGTTTGTTTGGAAAATGGGTATCAATATTTTATTGGTGAAAATGTAAAAAAAGACATGAATAAGGCAATCAAATATTTTACTATTGCTTGTAAAAATGGAGATGATATTGGGTGCTATAATATGGGAATAATTTATGACCTTGGAGTAAATAAAAAACAAAGTTTCCTTAAGGCTAGAAAATTTTATGCTAAAGCATGTAAAGGAAAGAATGCATTAGGTTGTTACAATCTTGGCCTAATGTATGATAAAGGTGAAGGCGTAATCAAGAATTATACTATAGCAGCGAAGTATTTTAATTTAGCATGTAAGAATGGAAATACTGGAGGGTGCGTTAATCTTGGTTATATGTATGATAAAGGAGAAGGTGTAGAACAAAGTTTTTTAAAAGCTAAAGATCTTTATGTAAAAGCATGCAAAAATAATGATACATCAGGATGCTATAATCTTG
>JAKIUH010000350.1 GCA_021647685.1 Bacteroidales bacterium | reverse complement strand
TTTTAATATTGCGTTAATTTCATTTTTAATCTCCAAAACTAATTCCTACGCCGCGTGCCGTTTTAATTAAATTATGGTCGAGATTTATTTGATTGTATTTGTTAATGACCTGATTTATAGGAACGGGTACAATTTTTTGTTGTTGATGGGTTACCATTACACCAAACTGTTTTTCCAAGACAAGTTCAAAAGCTCTCACTCCTAATTCGGTAGCTAAAATCCGGTCGAAAGCAATCGGGCGTCCTCCGCGTTGAAGATGTCCGAGAATAGTTTCACGAATATCAGCAGCAAATTCATGTTTTTTAAGCTCCTCAGATAGTTTACGCGATATTACACCTAATTGAGGGACACAGGCTTCTCCTTTTGGACAAGCACCTTCGGCAACTACAATATTTGCAAAACCGCGACCATTTACGTATCTAGATTTTAATTTTTCGATAACAATATCTATATCAAAAGGTATTTCGGGTATTAAACACACCTCAGCACCACCTGCAATGGCAGCATGAAGGGCTATCCAACCGGCATTTCGCCCCATCACTTCTAAAATAAGCACGCGATTATGCGAACTTGCAGTTGTTACCAGTTTATCCACAGCATCTGTAGCAATTTGTGCAGCAGTTTGAAAACCAAATGCATAATCGGTTACAGACAAATCGTTATTAATGGTTTTGGGAATACCAATAATATTTAATCCTTTTTTATAAAGTGCAGCAGATATTTTGTGTGAGCGATTTCCTCCAATATGAATAACAGCATCTACGCCGAGAATTTTTAAGCGCAAAATTAAATCATCCGATAAATCTTCGTATTCAAGCGAACCGTCTTCTTGTTTAACCGGATAATTAAAGGGGTCTCTTTTATTATTCGTCTGTAATATTGTGCCACCTTTAACATGAATACCGGAAACTGCTTTTCTGTCTAATTTAATAATGTCTAAAGGTTCGGAGAGTAGTCCGTCGAAACTGTTAATACTTCCCAGTACCTCCCAGTCTTCTTCTTGCGAAGCTCTTTTCACCACAGCACGAATTACCGCATTCATTCCCGGACAGTCTCCACCACTATTAACAATCATTAATCGTTTTCTCATAGATATTGAAAAAATTATTGTCCAAAGCTCTAATTTTTAATAAAATGTATATACATTTATTCAAAGTGTAAGCCGGACGTATTTATAAATACAGTTTATCTTAGGAAACGGTTTTTTATAACCGAAATTTCTTTTTAGGCGGTTTTTCGGGCTTCAAAAGTAATAAAAACAAATGAAACAACAATATGTTGTTAAACAAAAGCGGGAAAATTTACCTAACAGCAAATTTTCCCGCTTTAAATTTAGTATAAGCTGAAAGCTTGACTATTTTATCAATTTTAATCCTTCTAATGCCGACTTATCATTAGGCGAATACATTAAAACTTTGTTGAACAAAACTTTTGCTTCGCGCAATTTACCTTGTTGAAAGTTTGTCCATGCAAGCATTAACAAAGCATCGTATCCGAAAGGATATAAATTAACTACTTTGTTAAAATATTTATAGGCTTTTGAGTAATCTTTTCGTCCGTAATAGATGAGCCCTAAACGATAATTGGCGGTTGTATTGTTTGGATTATTAGCCAGAATTTTATTATAAAGACTGATTACCTCATCCCACTTTCCCAATGCCGCTTTCGGATAAATTAATCCGAATTTTGCTTCTTCAGAATAGGGCATCAGGCTTACTGCTTTTTTATAATAGCTTGCCGATTCGGTAAACAATCCGGCTTGATAATCCAACCAACCTAAACGAAGATTAATCTCATAAGATTGAGCATCATACACTTTTTTCATTTCTTCGGCAGCTTTTTTAAACTCACCTTTTTTTTCCAATTCATAGCTTTTTTTAAAAGCATTAATTACTGCTGTTTGCGAAAAAACAGTTAAAGATGCAAACATAAAAATTGCAATAAGCACACTTGTTTTTGTTGTTTTCATTAAAAATTCCATTTTATTCCTCCTGTAAAAGTTTTGTTTTGATATTTAATTTCGTTAGAAGTATTATTTAATTCGTAAGTATTTGTTTTCGTATATTGTTGATATTTAAAGAATATATTTAATCGCCCTTTAAAAAGATAAGTATATGTTAAAAACTCAAAACGCTCACTGATGAAATCATCGTCATTATTAATAATGAGTGCATCTTTTTCGGTAAAATTAATAAGTTCCCCAAAAGTATAGGAAGGCTCTATGTACAAAGCTGCCAACCGGAAGCCCATAGCCGGACAAAATACAAATTCATTTCCTAAGGTGTTATCAATTTTGTAATCGGTATTGACTGTAAAATATAAATTAGTATTTGCAAAAGGATAGTATGTAAAATCAAAACCGGGTTGAAACTGAAAATTTTTATCAAGATTTGAAACAGAAGCACGTATGCCAATATTAAAATTGGAAAAATCTTTTCGTAAAGCAAAAAAGCCAACAATTTCGTTTGTTGCATACCGGTCTGTTATTTCCATTTGACCCGGACGTCCCCAACCACCTACAGGAACAATAGTACTGCCTTTTGAAACGATGTTCAAATAATTAAAAGCGAAAGAAAAATTTAACCCATACTTAATTTGATTATAATAGCTGAAATAAAACTGATTTTGCCCTACCTCCCTGTCATCACTTATTTGTTGATTATTATCATCTATATCATAAATATCGGTTGGCTTGTTTATTCTACTAAAGTTCCAATAAATTTTCCGGCTATTTTTACGGTGTTCAAAACCTAAGCCCCAGTATGAATATCCGGTACGAACATCTTGCTTTAATAAACCGCCTGAAGTTCCTACAAAATAATCATCAAAATTTTCAGAACGCATGTCAAATGTTATTGCATCAATGGCGGGTTCATAATCTAAGCCTAGTTTTTCTTTTAAAGAAACACTAAACCGCTCGCTAAGTTTTTGCGCATCCATAGTTCTACCCGAAAAAAGGTAAGCATAATATAAGTATTCATTGACCAAATTGTTTTTCCGGTTTACTTTATAAGCTTTTTGTAAATACGGAATAGCTTTCCGGTACTTTTTAAGTTCGTAATAAGCGATTCCCATACGCACTTGCAGATAATAAAAATCTTCTCCCGTTTTCAGATATTCCTTCCCTGTAGTAATCAATTCTTTCCAATTTCCTTTAAGATATTGATTATAAGTTTTCATATCCGCTTGCGGATAGCTTAAACTTTCTTGCGCCTGAAGATTAAGTGATAAGCTCAAAAATAAAAATACGATATATGATTTTAAATACTTGTTCATAAAATAAAAATTATTCGGTTATTAATTGTATATCAACACCCTCTGTTTTAATTCTACTAACTCCTTCTTGCTTTACCTGAACATCAAAGACTGTATTTTTAATTGAGTTTGATAAAAAATATTGTAAAACATTGGATTCAAATTCAATTTGCTCCGGTGATAATTCATTATCAACCCGTATGAATTTCATTTTATAAATTACCTTAAATAAAGGATAAAAAGGAGCAACAAAATCGTGTAAAATTATCCTAAATCTGTCGATTGCCACATCGGGCGGAAAACGATCTTCGATTTCCATTCCTGCATAATACCCAAGTGGAACATGATACAATGCCAAATAAAAATAATAAAGTGCCGAAGTTTTATCGCCTGTAAAACTTTTAAAATAATGAACAAATCCATCGTTAAAAAGGTGTGCATACGAATTTGTTGCTTCGCAAAAAATATAAGTATTGTTATAATAGTCGGTTTTTACTTCCCATTCCTCCTCTTTGCCGTTAAAAGCATATTTTAATTTTCTTCCGGGAATTAAGTTCAAAGCATTTTTCAGCAAATCATTAAATGCTACATTAGCCACTTTTTCGTTAAGCAAGGGTTTATCATACGAATGCAGTTCAAAACCTTTTCCTTGTTTTTTAATATAATGATTAATGGGATAATCCAGTGTTTCTGAACCGATATAAGGTGTAGCCTGAATTTGAAAATGCAAATGCGGATAAGGTGAACGCCCTGAATTTCCACATCGAGCCAAAATATCACCTCTACGAACGAAATCACCTTTTTTAACTTTAAAACTGTCTTTTTTCAGATGGCTTAATTGCGTATATAAATATTCGGTATGCTTTATAACTATGGAATTGCCCCAATTTTGTACTAAATTTACATTTCCTATGGTATTATCTTCCACACCGTCAATAATATCCACAACCACACCATCGGCAGGTGCCACTACACTTTTATCATAACAATAATAATCTTTGGGATAATCACCCGTTAGGGTAAATTGTTTATCTTCTCTATCTAAAATCACAAAATCCCAAGCGTGTTTCCACTCGCCCTGATGGGTATAATCACCATTTTCGGCTTGCGACACTGACCATTCGCCAAGTAAGGGTAAAGAAACAGGATAAAAACTTAACCATTTAAAACGTTTTGATGCTTGTTCGGCAAAAAACAAATTCTTTTCCGGATTATTTAATTGAGTTATTACCTCTATTAATCGCTCATGTTTTCCGATGCGAAGTTTTAAAAAGTAAAGAAACAAAATAACTACTATATTAAAAGGTAAGGAATAAACCGGCAATTGATACGGTGTTAATAATTTTGATGCACCCAGCGTAAACAATACAACGATTGGCAATAGCAAAACAACCCAAAGAAATGAATACCTGTTGGGGACTAAAAAATGTCCGCCAATGGCTATTGCCGTTAATATATAATTAAAACCAATATAGGTATATCCATATTGTGTGATATCTGCACCCAAAAATTTGTAAAATAA
>JAKIUH010000005.1 GCA_021647685.1 Bacteroidales bacterium | reverse complement strand
AACGGCTGTCCCATTTATTATGCCGAAAGTATTGACACAATAGGAGATAATCTGCGCGAAGTTAAACCTCACGGATTTGCTGCAGTTCCACGTGTAATTGAAAAGCTCTATGATAAAATAATCATGAAAGGTAAAGAGCTTACAGGAATTAAAAAGTCTTTATTCTTTTGGGCTGTTGATTTGGGATTAAAATATGAATTAAATAATGCCAATGGTCCAATCTATGCAATGAAACTAAAAATTGCCGATAAATTAATCTTCTCCAAATGGAGAGAAGCTTTGGGAGGCAATGTAAAAGTTGTAATCTCAGGAGGTGCTGCATTGCAGCCGCGTTTAGCCAGAATTTTTCATGCAGCAGGCATTCCCATTCAAGAAGGATATGGTTTAACAGAAACCTCACCGGTTATTGCAGTAAACCAAGCAGAATATCCTTATATAAAATTTGGTACAGTAGGTCCGGTTTTGGAAAATGTTGAAGTAAAAATTGCCGAAGACGGCGAAATTTTAATGAAGGGTCCCAGTTTAATGCTTGGATATTATAAAGACCCCGACAAAACAAAAGAAGTAATTGACGAAGAAGGTTGGTTCCATACCGGCGATATTGGTATATTAATGGAAAATAACATTTTGAAAATTACGGACCGTAAAAAAGAAATGTTTAAACTATCAACAGGTAAATATGTTGCACCGCAGGTTGTTGAAAACGTATTTAAAGAATCAAATTTTATCGAACAAATCATGGTAGTGGGCGCCGGCGAAAAATATGCAGCCGCAATTATTTGTCCTTCTTTTGAATACCTGCATGATTGGTGTTCAATTCACCACATTAAATTTAGAGACAATAAAGATTTAATTCAAAACCCGAAAGTTATAGCACGTTTTCAACAAGAAGTAGATACGCTTAATCAACGATTGGGACGGCATGAACAACTGAAAAAGTTCGAACTTACTTGCCAGGAATGGCTGCCTGAAACCGGAGAACTTTCGCCAACCTTAAAAGTTAAAAGACGTTTCTTAAAAAAGAAATATAAAATTAAATTAGACAGAATGTATGGTTATACTGATGATCCGGGACATGTAGGTACGCCTTCAAATAAAAAAGAATAATTATTAACACAAAAAAGTCCTTACTTTGTAAGGACTTTTTTATAAAAAATTATTGGGTGTTGCGAAGGCACATTTAACCGGCTTCATTACGTCATTGAATAAAACTTAAAGCCCTGTCCAACGCACTTTTTATTCCATCAGGATTTTTACCGCCTGCAGTTGCAAAAAATGCTTGTCCTCCTCCCCCGCCCTGTATTTCTTTGGCTATTTCACGAATAATATTTCCGGCATGCAATCCTTTTTCATTCACTAAATTATCCGAAATCATTACAGCAATATTTGCTTTACCATTAATATTACTTCCCAATATCAAAAATAAATTTTCCAGTTCACCTTTTAGTTGAAAAGCAATATCTTTTAGCGTCTGAGCTGAATCAGCTTGAATTTCGGCAACAATAACATTGATTCCGTTAATTTCTTTAATACTTTGCAACAAATCCTTTTTTAAACCTTTTGCTTTTTCTTTTTGAAAAACTTCTATTTGCTTTTTCAATTTTACATTTTCATCAATTAACGAAGCTACTGATTGATGCAGGTTTTTTGGATTTTTAAACAATGATTTTACATCATCCAAAATATCCAATTGCTTTTTAATATAATTTTCGGCATTCATGGATGTTAATGCTTCAATTCTGCGAATACCGGCTGCTGTTGCAGATTCTGCGGTAATAATAAAATAGCCTATTTCACCGGTAGCACGCACATGTGTACCTCCGCAAAATTCAACGGAATCGCCAAATTTAACTACACGCACCACATCACCGTACTTTTCGCCAAACAACGACATAGCGCCTATTTCACGGGCTTTTTGTATCGGCATATTACGCTTTTCGTCAAGAGCAATATTCCGACGAATTAAATCATTCACTAATGTTTCAACTTTACGAATTTCTTCCTTATCTAATTTTTTAAAATGTGAAAAATCAAAACGTAAATGCTTATCGTTTACCAAAGAGCCTTTTTGTTCCACATGTTCGCCCAATACCTTACGCAAAGCATAATGCAACAAATGAGTTGCCGAGTGGTTTGCTTCGGTAAGTTTACGTTTAACGCGGTTTACAACCGCCTTAAATTTACTTTTCGGATATTTTGGAAGCTCTTTTACAATATGAATTATTTGATTGTGCTCTTTTTTAGTATCCAAAATTTCAATACGTTCATCTCCACTTTCAATATATCCGGTATCACCCACTTGTCCGCCACCTTCAGCATAAAACGGGGTAATATTAAAGACCAGTTGGTATAATTCCTTACCTTTTATTTTAACTTTTCGATATTGTGTTATTTTTAAACTTGTTTCCAAATAATCATAACCAACAAATTCTTCATCATCATCTTCTCTAAGCACGACCCAATCATCAGTTTCTGCTAAAGCAGCTTGTTTTGAGCGCGATTTTTGTGCGGTCATTTCTTCATCAAATTGGCTTTTATTTACAATTAAATCATGCTCGCGCAAAATCAACTCAGTTAAATCCAAAGGAAAACCGTAAGTATCGTATAATTCAAAAGCCTCTTTACCACTTACCTCTTTAAAGCCTGCCGATTTAGTTTTTTCAATAATTTTATCCAACATGCGAATACCGATATCCAGTGTTTTCAAAAAAGCATTCTCTTCTTCTTGAATCACTTTTTCAATAATGTGCTTTTGCTTTTCAAGCTCAGGATAGGCATTACCCATTACCTTAATCAAAACAGGCAGTAATTTATAAATACTTGGCTCTTGTAAATTTAAAAATGTATAGGCATAACGCACAGCCCGGCGTAAAATTCTGCGAATAACATAACCTGCTTTATTATTAGAAGGTAATTGACCATCGGCAATAGCAAAAGAAATCGTACGCAAATGATCAGCCATAACACGCATTGCGATATCTTTCTTTTCATCTTTGCCATAGGCAAATCCTGAAATTTTTGCAATTTCTTGAATTATAGGCTGAAAAATATCCGTATCATAATTTGATTGCTTTCCTTGAACCACCATTGCCAATCGTTCAAAGCCCATTCCCGTATCAACATGTTTTAAAGGCAGCGCCTCCAAAGAAGAATCAGCTTTTCGATTAAACTGAATAAAAACCAAATTCCAAATTTCAATAACCAATGGATGATCTTTATTAACCAATTCCTTTCCTGAGATTTTTTCACGTTCTTCATCCGAACGTATATCAATATGAATTTCAGAACAAGGTCCACAGGGACCTGTATCACCCATTTCCCAAAAATTATCCTTTTTTGAACCATATAAAACCCGCTCTTCGGGTAAGTAATTTAGCCAATAATTTTTTGCCTCATCATCTGCATCTAAACCATCTTCTACAGCTCCTTCAAAAACTGTTGCATACAAGCGATCTTGGGGTATTTTAAGCACCTCGGTTAAATATTCCCAAGCCCATTCAATGGCTTCTTTTTTAAAATAATCACCAAAAGACCAATTTCCTAACATCTCAAACATAGTATGATGATAAGTATCATGTCCCACTTCCTCTAAATCGTTATGTTTACCGGAAACCCTTAAACATTTTTGCGAATCGGCAACACGCCTCTCTTTTATGGGTGATTGTCCCAAAAAAATATCCTTAAACTGATTCATTCCGGCATTGGTAAACATTAATGTAGGGTCATTCTTTACTACCATAGGTGCCGATGGAACTATTTTATGATTTTTACTTTCAAAAAAATCTAAAAATGTATTTCTTAATTCATTTGAAGTCATAATTCTGTTCAATTATTTAAAAAAGTGCCCAAAAATACCTAATTTTAACGAATTAATAATAATTGCACAGATATTTTATTGCAAATTCTAAAAATATACCTTCATCCGAACAAGTACCATGCAACTATTTATATAAGAAACAGGTCTATTTGTCAAAAAATCAGAAGAAATTAAATGAAGTGGCTTAAAAGTTGTGTACCCAAAAACACAATATGTTAAAATTTGTTAATAAAAAGTTAATTTTTTTGTTGTAAAACACAAAACGAAAACACAAGACACTAACATGCTGATACAAAACAGATTACAACTAAGACAAAAAATTATATTTTTAAGGGCACGGTTTTTGAGCGTAAAAAATGTACAGTTTTATTGACAAAAAAAACAAAAAACGCTTGCATAATTAAAATTAATTATTACATTTGCTTTGCATTTTATAGGAATACACGTCAAATTCCTCAAAAAACAAGAAAAAATGGGTAAATATAAATTCCAATTTGATCCGGAAACATTAGAATATAAAAAGGTAGAGTTTGATTTAAAAACAAGTATCTATAAGTATTTTTTGCCAAGATTTGCCGCTTCAATGATCATTGGGGTTTTACTTTTCACTATTTCGTCATTTTTATTTCCCCTACCAATAGATATTCAATTAGAAGAAGAAAAGGATGCTTTATTATTAGAATTTGACCATCTAAATGCCAAAATGACAGAAGCAGAGCATAAACTTTTGGCTATTGAAAAACACGATGATAACGTTTACCGCAGAATTTTTCAAGCAAACCCAATTCCCGAATCGGTTCGTAAAGCCGGTTTTGGTGGTACCGACCGATATAAAGCTTACAGAGGTTATGAAAATGCAGAACTTTTAACCAATACAGCCAAAAGGTTGGATATTTTATCAAAACAATTAGTAGTACAATCCAAATCGTTTGATGAAATTATTGATTTAGTAAAAGATAAAGAGAAAATGCTTGCCAGCATTCCGGCTATTCAGCCTATTGCGCTTGACCAACTTACCCGTTTTGGGTCTGCTTTCGGATATAGAATCCATCCGATATATAAAATTAGAAAACTTCATACCGGTGTTGATTTAACCGCACCACGCGGAACACCCGTTCATGCGGCAGGTGATGGTATTGTAGTTCGTGCTGACTGGGCAGGTGGTTATGGAAATTGTGTACGCATTAATCATGGCTACGGATATTTAACCTTATACGGACATATGAAAAAATATATCGTAAAACCAGGTCAAAAGGTTAAACGTGGTGATATTATTGGTTATGTTGGCAGCACAGGATTATCAACCAGTCCTCATTTACATTATGAGGTAAGAATAAATGGAAAACCGGTGAACCCTGTTAATTTTTATTACAATGATTTAACGGATGAGGAATATGATGAAATGATAAAAATGTCATCAACGGCAACAACCCATATTGTTGAATAGAAAATAATATTATGACAAATAAAATATTTTTAAAGCCCATTTTTTGGGCTTTTTTTATTTTCAGCACATTATTTTTTTCGTGCAATAAGGCTAATGAAAAAAATAATACAAAAGAAACACAAACCAACGACAGTTTAATAGTCCAATTAAGCACAAAAGACTCTTTATTATTAGCCGATAAAATTGAAATAATTAATCCTACATTTTTGGGTAATGAAAAAAGAAATTATTACGGCAATGAAGCTCCTTCAAAACTACAACTCATTTGGCGCATCAAATTAGGAACAGGCACTACACGAGTGGGAAGCACTCTAAAAAAATGGTCAGGCGCAGGTTGGACAGGACAGCCTTTAATGATTAAACAAGATACAAACCTGTATCTGATACAAGGAACTTTTGCCCATTATTTAAAAAAAATAAATGCAAAAACAGGTAAAACCATCTGGAAATATAAATTTGATGATGTATTAAAAGGTACCGGAACTTTCTGGGTAAATCCTAATGCCGATACCATTACGGAACGGTACATAATCATGCAAGGCAGCCGTAAAGGAAACAATAAAAACCTAAATAGCAAAGTAGTACCCAGCTATCGAGCAATTTCGTTTATTTCAGGAAAAGTTCTTTGGCAACTAAACAGTACACGTACCCGGAGCTACAGTCGCGATGTGGACGGTTCTGCTCTGATTATTAACGATACGGCATACATTGGTTTGGAAAATGCACTTTTTACCGTGTTTGATCCCAATCCAGCAAAAGCCAAATTGAAAGATGGAATTATCCAGCCGGAAATAATATTTCAAGATACTCTTTACAATAAAAATGATATTGCCAAACACCGTGGAAATTTAGTAACCGAATCCTCCCCGTGCAGGCTAAATAATCGGGTTTATATTACTTCCGGCTCAGGTCATGTTTACGGATATAATCTAAATACAAAAAAGCTGGACTGGGAATTTTTTACCGGCTCTGATATGGACGGTTCGCCAATTGTTACACACGATAATTGTATTCTGGTATCCCTCGAAAAAGAATACATTAGCGGCAAGGGTGGTGTCTTTAAACTCAACCCATCGAAAGATACTGACAGTTCAGTTGTCTGGTATTTTCCCGTTAAAGATAAACACTTTGTTTTCTGGCAAGGTGGTATTATTGGTTCTGTGAGCATAAATGACTATTATTTGGCAAATCAAGATAGTTTTCAGTTAAGTACCGGTAAATATTTTTCTACAGAAAACATTCCGCATACAGCTGCTTTTGTTGCTATTGATGAAAACCTATATGTAATCAATACAGATAAAATTGACCGTGGTTTTAAAGTAAAAGGTCCCAACAAAAAAAATAAGTACAATAAGCCAAAATTACTTTTTAAATACAAAACAGGACCTTCAATTTCTACGCCGATAATTATTGGAAATAAAATTATTGCAGCAACATACAAAGGGCTTTATTTGTTTGAACATGATAAAAAAATGAAATTTAAACTCCTTGCTCATTATACCAATATCGGCTCTATGGAATCAACTCCTTTTGTTTATAATAAACGAATTTATATTGCATCAAGAGATGGTTTTTTATATTGTTTTGGTGAAAAATAAACAGATAAATAGGGCTTGCTGAAAAGCTCAGATGTACATCTACTTTGGATTTCGTGAAGTGTAGATATATATAAATACATCAAGCTGAACAAAATACAAAAGAGGTGTGCAGCTGAGCAGCTAAAAATATAATTGTTTGTATATAATAAATGCATGCTTTTTCGGATATTTTAGTGAAAAACCTTGCATTTCAAGGCAATAATGCAAACAAAAAACACTGATTAATAATTTATTTAGCGTTTTTCAGCAAGCCCTAAATATACTTTTGTTGAATATTATAGAGATTCAAGCTAAACTTATTATGTACACAGTCATTGATATTGAAACTACCGGATTAAGCCCTAAAAAAGAAAAAATTACTGAAATAGCCATATATGTTTACGATGGAGAAAAAATAATTGACGAGTTTATCAGTTTAGTAAATCCTGAACGCCCTGTACCTTATTTTATTACACGTTTAACAGGAATTACGAATGAAATGCTTGCCCGAGCACCCAAATTTTATGAAATTGCCAAAAAAATTGTAGAAATTACAGAAAATAGAATTTTTGTAGCACATAATGTAGATTTTGACTACAATTTTATTAAAGAAGAATTTGCACGATTAGGCTACGAATTTCAAAGAAAAAAACTTTGTACGGTAAAGTTAAGTAAAAAAATAATTCCTGGAAGAAAATCATATAGTTTAGGTAAACTTACCCATGAATTAGGTATAGTCATAAACGGGCGACATCGTGCAGCCGGTGATGCTTATGCTACCGTTCAGTTATTTGAATACCTGCTTAAAATTGATGCACAAAGTAAACCTTTGATTGAAGAAATAAGCTATCATTCAATGAAAGGTTTACATCCCGAATTTGATAAAGGAATAATTGATAAATTACCGGAAAAAACAGGAGTGTATTACTTTTATGATGAAAACAGTGAGCTTATTTATATCGGTAAAAGTATCAATATACACAAAAGGGTTTTGCAACATTTGAGTAACTCAAAAACCGCTAAAGCGGTAAAAATGCGTAGCCGTATTGTTGATATTTCATTTGAAGAAACAGGAAGTGAACTAATTGCTTTGCTATTAGAATCAGATGAAATAAAGAAACACAAACCTGTTTTTAATAGGGCTCAGCGCAGAAGTTTTTTTCAGTATGGTATTTATACTTTTGAAGATGAGCAAGGCTATTTACGTTTTGAAATTCGTAAAAATCAGGGGAAAGAAATGCCTTTAACTTCTTATACTTCTTTACAATCGGCTAAATCAGGATTAAGTGCTTTCTGCGAGGAGTATGAACTCTGCCAAAAGTTATGCGGATTATACGATACAGAAGGGGCATGTTTTCACTACGGAATAAAGCAATGCAAAGGTGCATGTATTGGCGAAGAGTTACCGGCAGATTACAACAAACGAGCAAAATCTTTAATAAATAAGTTCGAATACGAAAGCACTAATTTTTTAATCATTGATAAAGGCAGAACCGCCCGTGAAAAATCGGTAGTTAAAATTGAGAAAGGTAAATATTGCGGTTTTGGATATTTTGAGCCTGAAATTACAGGTGATAATGTGCAGTTAATAGCAGAAAGCACAAAGCCCTATAATGATAATCGTGATGTGCAGATTATCATTAAAGGCTTTGTTTCAACTAACCGATTAAAATTACTGAAGTTTTAATTTCTTTTTATTAACTTCTTAAAAGTAATCCATTTTTTTGCAAAGAATGATTTATCAATAATCCCTTTGTCATAATAAGATGATTGCAACAAATCTTCTTCATCATTAATTACAATAGAAAAATTTTGTATTTCTTTTTGTTCTATATCATCCATAAGCGCAGTAAACAGCTTTTTATTGGTGTGATTCATTCTTACGGTAAAAATATTAATATCCGAATAATTTATCAATAAATAGGGGTCGGTAACAACTCCAATTGGAGGAGAATCTATAATTATGAAGTCATAAATAGCTTCCAATATTTCCATGAGGCTTTTGGTGTTTTCCGATGCCATAAGTTCAACAGGGTTTGGCGGTAAAGCACCTGAGGTAATCACATCTAAATTTTTTACTCCCGAATTTTGAATAATTTCATCTAATGAAGCGTCATTCGTTAAATAAGATGATAATCCTTGTGAATTGTTAAGCCCAAAATATTCAGCAACTTTAGGATTTCTTAAATCAAATTCAATGAGCAAGGTTTTCTTACCGAAATAAGAGTAAGCAATTGCTAAATTTATGGAAATAAAGGTTTTTCCCTCTCCGCTATATGTTGAAGTAACTAAAAATTTATGTTTTTCATTATCTTTTCGGAAAAACTGCAAACTTGTTCTGAGTGAACGAAATGTTTCGGCAATAAGTGATTTCGGATAATCTGCTACCGGTGTCATACTTTTGCTGTCATTTTTTGCGATACTGGCAAGTATTGGCAAGTCAGTTGCTTTCTCAATATCCCGTCTTTCTGTAATGTTTTCATTCACAGAAGATAATAATAGTATGAAACCTATAGGTAGCATTAATCCCAAAAAGAATGAACTAAAATAAATCATTTGTTTTTTAGGAGCAACTTGGCGTGCACTGCTTAATTTTGCAGGGTCAATTACTTCGTAATCAGGTGAGTTTGATGCTCTTGCTATTTCTGCTTCTGAGCGTTTTTGAAGCAAAAACGTATAAATTGCATCATTTAAATCAAATTTTCTACGAATATTAATCAGTTCTTTTTCGGTAGTAGGAAGTTTTGAAATCTGTTTGTTTAATTGAGCAATTCTATTGTCAATATCATTAATGGTGATATCCGATGTAGTAACAATATAGTTAATGTTTTCAAGAATTGTACGTTTTATATTGGTAATTTTAGCATTCAAATCCGGTATTTCAGGATTTTTTAAACTTTTATTATCTAAATATAGAGAGCGCCTTGCATTCAATTCTGTCAGTTGTGTAATTAAACTAACTAATTGCGGGTCATCAACTCCCATTGAGGATGGTGCCAATAAATCGCTTAAATCTTTATTGTTCTCAAAATATTCTTTAATGTAATCATAGTATTTTGATTTAAGGATTAATTCTGATTTTTGAATTTGTAGTTGAGTAAGTTGTGTATAAACATTCTGCGAAAGGTAATCTATATCCATTACCTTGTGCTCCCTGCGAAATGACTCTAAATTTCCGGCAGTAACAACTAATGAATCAGCAACCTCTGATATTTGATTTTCAATAAATTCAATAGTTTTAGTTGCTATTTTATTTTTTTTCTCTAAATTTTGTTCCAAATAAACCTTTGCCAAGGTATTTAAAAAATCGGTAGTTAATTTAGAATTGGGTGTTTTAATTTCAAGAGTAATTAATGATGACTGATTGGATACCCGCTCAATGGTTAAGGCACTTTGATATTGATAAGTCAGTTGTTCTATATTGTTAAATTTAAAAAACAGGTCTTTGCCTTTAAGACTTTCAGGATTAAAATTTCCATTTAGTAATATTTTAAATTTTGAGTTTTTAATATTTATCTCATCACCAAAAGAATATTCTTTTGAGAAATCAATATTTGAAATTGTACCTTCGTTTTTATTTTGAACAAGATTATATAAATAAATTTCATCTTTACTTTTTGCACTCAAGCTAAATCTGTTGTTTGATAAAACCTGTACTTTAAACAATAAATCAACAGGAACAGTAGAATTTGGTTCAGAAATAACAACAAAAGGATTATTCTTATATATGTCTTTTATAATCAAACCCTCCCCTATATAATACGAAACAGATAAATCCAACTGGCGTATTGTTTTATTGATAATAGGAAACGAGCGGATGATTCCTAATTCATCTTCCAAAGAACTTTGAATATCAAACATTTCAAACTGCATTAAATCGCCTGAGCCTTGATAATTGTTCGAGTTTTCGTTTGCCATGAGCATAATTAAATTATTACGAAATATCGGCGGAGTAGATTTATAAATAAAATGACCAATAGCCAGGGCAATACTTAAACTAATGATGATTAAGTACCAATTTTTTATGAATTTTTTAATCAGCTTTTTATAAAATTCAACGTTTGATTCCTGTTCAAATGATTTAGGATTTTTCACTTTTTTAGAATTTTAATGTTTACAATGAGCTTTACTTGTTTATAAATTACTAATAAACGACAATACTACTATTAAAGTAGTTAAACCGGTAAGCAATAGTGTGTATGGAAATTGAGCAAATCCATAACTTTTTTGTCCAAGTGGCTGAACTACAACAATATCATTTGGTTTTAAATAATAAAAATCAGATAGTGCAACTTTTTTATCGGTTAAATCAATTGTGTGATAACTTACTTTTTTGTCATCTTCTCTTATTATTATCACTTCCTCCCTATTTCCAAAATCTGTAATTCCTCCGGCTAAAGCTAAAGCTTTAAAGATGGAAATATCATCCGAATAAATTACATATTCTCCTTGGCGCATTACTTCCCCTATTACAGTAACACTTTTCCCTACAAATTTAACAATTACTGCTGCATTGCTAATGTATTGCTGTAAAGCATCTTGTATCGTATCCTTTGCTTGTAAAATAGTAAGATCTTTTACATAAATCAATCCTACAAACGGAAAATCAACATAACCTGAATCATTAACCGTATAGCTTATCATATTGTAATTAACACTTTGCTGTACTGCGTTCGATGATTCGCTATTAAACATTTGAGAAGTCTCTAAATCAGGGCTGATCACCTTAATGTATAGATTATCAAATGGTTGTACAGTATTCTTAGGGCGTTGTTTAAGAATAAAAGTATTGATTGTGTCTTTTTTATTTTTGTTTTGTACGTACCTAATCTTTTTTTGAGGAACACATGAGCTTAATAGCAAAGCGGTACCCACGAAAATAATAAATATAATCGTTTTCAGATGGTTCTGAGTGTTTGTATTCATTGGTTCGTTTTTGTTTTTAGTGTTTTGATTTAATCACTCAAATCTACTAAAAAAAAAATTAACAGAGAAGCTCTACCTTCTGAAAACACACTTATTTCCTGCTTTTTTGAATTAGCTCGTATTTGAATTTTTTAGGGTGGTCAATGGTCTTATAAAATTGGTCAAAATATTTAATTGTTTCATCAATATATCGTTTTTTTAATCCCTGAACAGAATAAACAGCTTGATATATTTTCTCTTTATTTTGAAAAAAAATATCCAAAACAGGCTGCAATACCTCTATTGGCTGATAAAACCCGTTATATACTCTGGTTTTTACCGATTGGATATTCAAATGCTCGGCAGGAAGTGCATAAGCTGCATTAACCAGTCCGCTCTGATCAAAATCATAGGGTACAGCAATAGGCTTCTGACTTTTCTCAAAAGAAATTAGTTTAATGTTGTGCAATGCTTTAACGGACCAGTCAGTGTTTCCAATCATATATTGAAAAACCGACATGAGTGTAATCATTTCCGTATTTGTAAAATTCGGGTGAATGTTTTTTACATCTAAAGGATAACCGGATACTCTTTTGCATAGATTTTTAAAAGGTTCAATAAAGAAAGCATAGCAATCAATTGAATCATATTTATTATCCAAATCAACTACTGTAAGTTTAATTAGCCGTACATTAAAACTATAAGCCGTTAAAATATTATAAATTTTGTAAGCCAAATATTCTTTCAGAATATATTGTTCATAGTTAGTTTTGTTATAGCATGGTAGTACAAGTTTTATTTTTTTGTAATTTTCAAAAAGTGTTCCATGCATTTGATTTTTATCAAGTTTTACATGAATAGGCGGTAAAAAGCAGTTTTCTTTTTTTAGGCGGTAAATACCTCTTGTTTTTAGTTTTACGGTATAGCTGTTATTGTTAAAACGAAACAGTGCATCGTGATATTTATTGTTTTCGCCACGGTCGTTTAAAAGTTCTTCTAAATCACAGTTTATTTGAAAGTGAATAATACTGTCCGAAGCAAACAAGCTTTGTGAGAAGCTTTGAGATTGGATTAAAAATATAAAGATTATGAGAAGAACGTATCGCATATCAATCTAATTGTTGTTTGCTACCGTTAATTAACACACGGTAAAAATGATTTTTTTGCCACAAAAGAGCCTCCAAATCAATATCCGGCTTACTAAATTCAATATCAATTCCGTATAATTTGCCATGATACATGGCTTGAATTTTGGAAACATGAGTATTGGCAAACACAATGGTATTTACTTTATAAAACTTTAAAATAGTATTTAATTTTTCTTCGGTGAAATCAAATTTTTGTCCCGTACTTCGGTAATAGCTGTCAGGCAATTTAACATAGCCTCTGTACCATAACGGACCCGAGGCTCCCATAATTAATTCTTCAGTCGGATTTTTAGCTTCCATATTTGGTCTGTTTAAAATATTTTTTACTGTTTGATTTATATTTTGCATGCTGATTTTTTGCTGAATCAGTTTCGGAGAAATTCCTCCGTGCACAAACAATATGTTATTAATAATGAGCACAATGTTTTTTGTGCGTATCCATTTTCCCAATATTGTTTTATCACTATATAATTCGGAGTAATTATAATTTAAACGATTACATAAATGAATATATTTATCCGCCAAATACCTTTTATCTCCGGATAATTCCATAATTTCATGATTCCCTAAAATCAGATGTACTTTTCCTCCGGCAAGGGCAGCCTCTTGTTCTAATTTGTAAATAAGCCAAAAGCATTCGGTAACCTTATTGCCGCGATCAAAAACATCTCCGGCAAATACCAAATGCCCCTTTCCCCATGTCCAGTTTAAATCTTCATCTGTTATTTTATTGTTTATTAAAAAAGTGCATAATTCATCAAAACCACCGTGCAAATCGCCAATTGCCATTATTTTTTCAATATTTTTATAGCGTATGTTTTCTTTTTTACTGTTTTTATTGATTTTGATTGTAAAAGGCAAACGTGAACTTTCAATAATCAATGCTTCTTTTCCAAGTATTTTTTCATCCGGTGTGTGGTAAGTTTTGTTTTTTAGTGAGTCATTGTAAAAAAAATCAATGAATACCCGATTTTTATTTTGCATAAAAACATAAGGACCATCAAAATAATCAGGAAGGTTTATATTGGTATATTTATCTTCTGTTTTATTTTTTAAAAAATTATAGGCATCAATATTTTGCATTTTGTATGCATAATCAATAGCAGTTAATTCTCTTTCATCTTTTAATGTGATGTCAGCACCATTATCATAAAGCAATTTCATCATTTCTACATTATTTTCTTTTGCAGCAAGCATAAAAGCCGTTTCATATTCATCATTATGCCCGTTTATGTTTGCTCCTTTTTCTAATAAGGTATAAACCGCTTGTTTTCGACTAAAAAGTACTGCAATCATCAAGGGGGTCTCTTTATGATACACCATTTCAATATCAGCCCCCGCATCAATAATTATTTTTATAGCTTCTGTCTTATCAAGACTCACAGCATAATGCAATAAAGGAATTTTTGAAATTCCGTATAATGAATCAGGATTATTTGTTTGCGCTAAAAAGTTTTTAAGTACAGTATATTCATCGTAACTTATAGCATCAATTGCATCTTGCCCTCTGTATTGGGCAAACAGATTTAGTGAAATTAATAGCGTACATAATATTAAAATAATCTTTCGCATAATTTTTACAGCTTAATAATTGTCAAAAGTCGGTAAAAATTCTTTACTTTTGAATTTAAAATTATCTGATTAAAAATGAATATACAAGAAATAAATAAATTATATACAGAAATTGGCAAAAATTTAAGCTCAAATAATTTGTCTGCTTTTTTTGATCAGACAAGAAAACTAATTGAAGATTACAAACTAAACTTTTTGCTTGAAACCCACAGTGAACTTATTGAGGTATATGCCAATATCCTAAAATATTCTTTTTCCGAAGTTAAAGACCCTGACAGAGATAAAGTGTATCGGAAACTTTTACAAAAATGCTATGAATTTGCTGATAAAATAAAAATTTATCTATTTGAGGCACAAAAGCATTTTGCTACCGTAAATATTCTGCAAGAAGTAAATTTTGAATTTCAGAATAAAAGAGCTGAAATTGAAAAAGAACTTTTTACAGAGAATAATGAGTTTGCCTTATCTGTCTTTTTTAAAAAGTTGTGGTTAGAACCAAAGCTAAAAGAGGAAAGCATTGATTTGTTAAACAAAGTTTTAAAACAAGACAATAAACACTTTCAAATACTTAAATCGGTACTTGTAAGTGCTTTAACTATAAGTAATTTACAGTTTTTTGATAAACTTAAAACCAATTTTCTAATTCGCTTTTATGAAAGCGGTGAAGATATTGTTCGCCACAGAGCATTAACCGGTATTGTACTTAGTGTTTATACCTACGATAAACGTTTTGGAGTTTACGATGATTTATACAATAAACTTAGTAGTTTGCGCAAAGAAACTGATTTTATCAAATTTCTCACTTTTGTGATTCTACAATTTATACGCAGCAAGGAAACCGAAAAAATTTCGCAAAAATTACAGGAGGAAATATTGCCCGAAGTAGTAAAATTCAGGCCCAAAATTGAAGACAAATTAAAACTTGATGATATTTTAAGCGACAGCTCGCTCGAAGATAAAAATCCCGATTGGGAAAATATATTTGAAGATGCTCCCGAATTGTTAGGGAAATTAGAGCAATTCTCTAAAATGCAAATCGAAGGTTCGGATGTGTTTATGAGTGCATTTGCCTTATTAAAGCATTTTGATTTTTTCAAAGAACCGGCACATTGGTTTTTGCCATTTTATAAAGAAAACCAAGTAATTTGGGAAGCTTTTAAATTTGAAAAAGAAAGTTTTAATAAAGAAGTGTTTATTGAAGGCTTGGAAAAATCAGCTTTTATGTGTAATTCGGATAAATATTCGTTTATTTTAAATATTCGTTTTATGCCGGATATGCAAAAAAACATGATGCTTGAAATGTTCAATGCCGAACTTGAAGGTATGAATGAAATACTCAAAGATGATGAAATTCTTAATAAAGAAGTTGTTGATCGTTATCGGTTTACTCAATATATTCAGGACTTGTACCGTTTTTTTAAATTACATCCTTATAAAAATGAATTTGTCGATATTTTTAATCTAGAACTGGATCTATACAATACAGAAATTGTAAAAAGTGCTTGGTTTGATGTGGAGTTGTTTAAAAAGATTGGTAGTTTGTATTTTGAAAAGGGCTACTTTAAGCATTCAATTCAGGTTTATAAACTGATATATGATAAAGGTGTAAACGAACAAGAAATTGTTGAAAAAATTGCTTATTCTTATCAAAAATCGGGAAATTACCGAAAGGCTTTAGAATATTATGAAAAAGCAGAACTTTTTGATGCTCATATTGAATGGACTACAAAAAAAATAGCACTTTGTCATCGCGAACTTGGCAATACACAAAAAGCTATAGAGTACTATTTAAAAGCTGAGCAGCAAGAACCCGAAAATTTATATGTGCAAGCTCATTTGGGACACAGTTATTTAAGGTTGAAAGAATATGAAAAAGCTTTACAACATTATTTTAAGGTAGAATATTTTGCGCCCTCAAATACGGGTATTTTACGTCCTATAGCATGGTGTTCGTTTGTGCTTGGAAAATTTGAAACTGCGCAAAAATACTACACCAAACTACATGAAAAAAATGAAGCAGATATGTTTGACTATTTAAACATGGGGCATGTAGCTTGGTGTACCAATGAAGAAAAACAAGCAGTAGCATTTTACAAAAAAGCTTTTGAAAAATCAGGAAGTGATAAGCACAAATTCAGACTAGCTTTTTACGAAGACAAACCTTATTTGATAAAACACGGTGTTCCTGAGCATGAAATTGCTTTAATGCTGGATTATCTATTAATGAACAAAGCGTTCTAAAATATTGATAAAGATTAAGTGTAATTTATATTTTAATATTTTTTCAAAAAATATTAACTTTGATAAATATTACTGAAAACTGTTATTGTGATGGAGGTCAAAGGTATAGCTGTAAAACCAATTCCTAAATTTGTTAAGGAAAAATTTCCTGAGCAGTATAATGCATGGCTAAAAAGATTGCCAGAAGAATCGAGAAAGATTATGGGTAATTTTATTCATCTTACCAAATGGTATCCCTTAAAACAGGCTTTAACTATTCCTACCCGCCTAATAGGTGAAATGTTTTATGATGAAATTGAGCAGGGAGCTTTTGAACTGGGTATTTTTAGTTCACAAATGGCTTTAAAAGGAGTGTATAAAATTCTGGCGAGTGTAAGTTCTCCTTCTTTTATTGTAAGCAGGGCAACCGGTTTAATGGAAGGGTATTATCGACCTGCCATAATGTCGGTTACGGAAAAATCTGATCATCATGCGGTTTTAACGATAATTGATTTTCAGGAACCGGATGTTGCCATTGATTATCGCATTTACGGCTGGATAAAAAATACTATGGAAGCTTCTCGCTTTCATTTACCGGAAGTATCTATTCGCAAGTCTATGGGAAAAGGCGATATGGTAACAGAATATCTTGTTACTTGGATAGATTAATAAAAAATAAGCCTTTACTTTATTAAATTGTAAAGGCATATTTCTTTTTGAATAAAATAGGTTTAAGGAACTATTTGAATTTAAAATTTTTCTGTACTGCCTGCTCTTTTACCGCTTCAATCATTGCATCGTCTAATGCTTTGTTATTATCTGTTGCCATTTCCTTTCTTTTTTTAGTAACATATTTATCTCTTTTAACATTAAGTATATTAATTTGTTCTTGAATGGCAGTTCGTTCTTTTAATTTTTTATCCAGTAATGTTTTAATTTCTGATTTTGATTTCCCTTGCAGTTCTTCGGGTAATTGTTTATCTGTCAAATCATTTACAATGTCAGGATTATTTTTATAAGCATCCACCAAATCCCAGCTCGAGTTTGAGTACATTTTTGAACTTTTTGAAACCGCTCTGTTTAAATAGGCTTGTTGCCCCATTGACATTGCATTTTTGTCTTGCATTTCCTGTCGGGCTTTCATTTTTTTTCCTGCACTGCCATAGCCGATATAGGTGTCGTTGAGTTGTTTGTTTAATTGAGTGAGTTTTTTGTCGTAAGGACTGGCGATATATACCTCTTTTTTATCCGAATCAATATTCATGTATTTTCCATTAGCTAAATCGGCACCATCTTTCCAAAATGTACGTATTCCTTCTTTATAATCTCCACAAAAAATTGTATTTACTGTAATATCTTTATTTACAGCCTTCTGGCAACTTTTCCGGTAATCAACTTCACCTTGATTAAAGGGTTCATTACCCGCAATAAAAATCATCTTAAGGTCGGTATCCGATTCACTCCAAGCCAGTTGTTTAAGTGATACATCAATTACTTGTCCGCAAAACTCACTTCCACCATCGGTTTTTAATGCAAATAATTTTTCAGATATTTTATCTAAATCGGTTGTGAAAGTAGTTACCTGTCGGATATAGCCTTCACGCATAGAAAGTTGGTCATTTCCGTATTCGTAAAGTGCTATTTCTAAGGTAGGTGTCTCTCCATTAACTTCTGATTTTGCCATTTCGTTAACAATCTTCCATAATTGAGATTTTGCTTGATTAATCAATCCGTCCATGCTATTGCTGGTATCCAGCAGCAAAGCTATTTGAATTTTGGCTTTCTGTTTTTTTATTGTAAAGGATTGTGTTCCGGTAGCAATAATCAATAAAAAAACCGGCAATAATATTTTTAATTTCATGACTTTGATGTTTTAGTGAAACAATATATTTAATTAACTGAAAAAGCAACTTAAAAATTGTGGCTTTTCTATTATGATGAATTCGTATTAAAAATTCCATAATATAAAATAAAAAAATCGTAAATTTGTTAAGAACATAACTCAAAAGCTTATGAAACATTCATGATTAATAAATTAGGCACACAGGCAAATGATTGTTTTAGTAGATTAAATAAGTGTACTCCTTGATGTTTGTGGATGTTCCATGAGACCATTAAAAATAATTGAAAAATAAACTCATGAATAAAAGAGAATTTCTAAAAATATTAGGCTTGAGTTCACTTGGTTATACAGCAATACCGCTTAATGCATTTGCCGTAAGTAAAGTACTTCTTCCCAAGCCCGTACGTGAAGCCATGCATTATATCCATACTGCACGTGGAATTCGTTGTCAAATTTGTCCTAATGAGTGTGATATCAAACCCGGAGAAACCGGCGATTGTAGAACACGTATCATAAAAAATGATAAGCTTTACACCTCAGCATACGGAAATCCTTGTGTTATTCATGTTGATCCTATTGAGAAAAAACCATTAAATCATTTTCTTCCGCAAAGCAAAGCCTTTTCAATAGCTACTGCAGGCTGTAATCTAGCCTGCTTGAACTGCCAAAACTGGAATATTTCACAAAAAGCACCCGATGAAACAAAAAATTATCATTTACCGCCTGCAGATGTAATAAAACAAGCACAAAAATATCAATGTGCTTCTATTGCTTATACTTATTCTGAACCAATTGTTTATTTTGAATATACTTTGGATACGGCTAAAATAGCTAAAAGCCAAGGAATTAAAAATGTTTTTGTTTCTGCAGGATATATTAACGAAAAACCACTTCGCGAAATAAGTAAATATTTGGATGCTGCAAATATTGATTTAAAATCTTTTTCTGACGATATTTATGCACGTTTAAATGCCGGTAAATTGGAGCCTGTTTTACGGACTCTGAAAATATTAAAAGATGAGGGCGTTTGGTTAGAAATTACTAATTTAATTGTTCCTACTTGGACAGATGATTTTAAAATGATTGAAAAAATGTGTAATTGGTTAAAAACAAATGGTTTTGAACATACCCCTTTGCATTTTAGCCGTTTTCATCCAATGTATAAACTTACAAAACTGCCTTCCACGCCGGTTGCAACACTTATTAAGGCACGTGAAATTGCTTTACATGCCGGTTTAAACTATGTTTATATAGGTAATGTTCCGGGCAGTACGGCACAAAATACTTATTGTCCATCCTGTAAGCATTTAGTAATTGAGCGAAAAGGATATCATATAATACAAAATAATTTAAAAAACGGGAAATGTTCTAATTGTGGAACCAAAATTGCCGGAGTTTGGATTTAAGGGAATAACGGATATTTTCATATAATGTATATCTGCATATCGTCGGATTTAAACAGGAACTTTAAGAGTGAATACAGGAACATATAATCAACTGTATTTATCTATTAAACAAAAAAATATTATCTTCACACAAAATTAATTCAATCAGCATTTCATATGAAGCCAATTTTCAGATATATTCTTATTGAAATTTTTAAACTTGAAAAAAAGAAAGGTAAAATTACTGAAAATCAATTTGAAAATGAAGTAAAAAAGGCCAGGATAGAGTTCACTCATTTACTTTATGATTTCTTTTATATTATCGTTGGAGTATTATCGGCAACTGTAGGGCTAAAAGGTTTTTTATTGCCCAACATGTTTATTGATGGTGGAGTTATGGGTATTTCTTTAATTGTTGCCGAACTTACAAAACTGCCTTTGTCGATATTAATTTTTTTAGTGAATCTCCCGTTTTTAATTATGGGGGTTTCAACCATTAGCCGGCAGTTTGCAGTAAAAAGCATTATTGCTATTACCCTGCTTGCAGTTGCAGTACATTTTTTAAGCTTACCGGCAATTACTAATGATAAGCTGTTAATAGCACTCTTTGGAGGATTTTTTCTTGGCTTAGGAATTGGGCTGGCAATACGGGGAGGTGCTGTAATTGATGGCACTGAGGTATTGGCAGTTTTTGTTAGTCGTAAATCTTCACTTACGATTGGTGATGTAATTCTTGTTTTTAATATAATGATTTTTAGTGTAGCAGCTTATGTCTTTACCATCGAAATAGCACTTTATGCTATGCTTACCTATTTGTCTGCTTCAAAAACTGTTGATTTTGTGGTTTCGGGTATTGAGGAATACGTTGGAGTAACGATTATATCCTATAAAAATGAAGAAATCAGGCTGGCTATTCTTGAAAAATTAGGTAGGGGGTGTACCATCTATTCCGGTAAAAGAGGACAAAGTTTAGAACAAGTAGATATTCTTTATACACTTTTAACCCGCTTAGAGTTAGCAAAGTTAAACACTGAATTGGACAAAATAGATAAGGATGCTTTTGTAATTATGCACAGTATTAAAGATGCTAAAGGGGGAATGATAAAGAAACGTCCTTTGGAGTAATTCCGTATTGTTTTAATAAGAAATTGAATCAAGCTGATCATTAATTATGCTGTTACTGTCTATTGCTTCGTTTTCGTTGTCTTGCAAGTAAATTGGTTTTGGTTCTTGAATATGTCCAATGTTTTTAATATTAAAATAGTCTTCAATTAAGGCAATCAATTCTTTGTTTGAAAACATTCCAAATTCAATAATCGGTTCTTTTTTTCCATCTGATATTATTTCTCCCATAATTTGGTCTTCTCTGATTCGATTAAAACTAATGGTTTGTCCATTTTTTAATTTAATTAAAAAGCGCTTATTTCGTGCAAGTTCTGATTTTATGTTATGCTTGGCCAATATTTTACGGAAGTTTTCTGCTTGGCGCATAAAATTATTAAACAACATATCCGTTTCGTAGCGGTAACTGCTTCCTAATTCTCGGTTTAGTTTTTCCATTTCTTTTTTACTGACAATAAAAAAAATAACCGCTTTGCCTTCAATAATATAAAGTTCGTTTGCAGGATCTTTATTTTCGATTACAAGAGTATCATCAAGTTTTAGTTCTTCTTTAGTAAAGATGGAATTGCCCTCTTTATTGTTGTTCTGACAAGCAGATATTGATAAGCTAATCAAGAAAACCCATTTATGTAGTTTTTTAACTTGCATGATATAATTTTGCGAGTTGAAACAGAATTTATTTACTGAAAATCATTTTTATAGCCACTGCAAGCATGAAAATACCAAATGCCTTACGCATAATTTTTTCCGGCATCATTATAGAAAATTTAGAACCGAAATATCCTCCAATCATAAAAGTAACGGCTAAAACCAGAGCAACTTTAATGTCAATATAGCCTTGTTTGTAAAAATTTGAAGCAGCTATTATCATTACAGGCATAGTCATTAATGCCAAGCTGGTGCCTTGCGATTGATGAAGCGAAAACCCCATGAAAAACATTAAGGCAGGAACAATTATAATACCTCCGCCAACACCCATGCTTCCGCTTAAAAATCCGGCGGCTAAACCAATTATTAAAACAATAAATATATCTTGCATCCTCATGCTTTATTTGTAATGGTAATTTTAAAAATCCAAACTAAGAGAAAAATAAAAAACCATGGGTAAAATAACGCCGGTGTCTATTCCCCATGCCCAGTCTGCCCGGACAAAATAGCCGAGAAGTTTTGATCGCAGACCAAAACCATAACCGTAAATAAAAGGCGAACGGTTTTTGTTTATAATAATTCTTATCGGATTATTATCAATAATTTCTTCATTGTAAGCATTGTCGTCTTGCCATGGGTGAAGTCCCGACCAAGCACTGCCCACATCACCAAAGGCTACAATTTGAAAATTATTAATAAATTGTGAGTTTAAGGTTCTGTTTGCCAGATATTGAAAAACAGGCCAGCGAATTTCTGCATTCGCTAAAACAAACTTGGTTCCGTTTCGTGCATTTTGTACAAAACCTCTCATATCAGTTGCTACTGCCTGAAAAATGTAATTTTCATTAGGGTCTATTCTAACTGATTGATCAAAGGTGGGTACATCAATTGAAAAATTCATCCAGTTATCAACACTACCGAGGTAATAGAGCAATTTTCCTGTACCCCAAGATGCACTTGTCGCAATTCTTCCAGCAAAAATTAGGCTGCGGTGAATGGGCTGATAATACCTGAAATCAGCACCCCAAATATAGGTTTGTTCTGTTGTTGGTGATATTCCCTGATAATATTCTCCAAAAACTTTAAATCGTAAACCATTGTATATATTAATACTTCGCTCAATTGTATTGTCAAAAACATATTCCAGTTTTAATCCACCCAGATAACGGTACGCATCTTCTTCAGTCAATGTTTGTGGTATATAATAGGCTAAAACAATACCCCTGTCCGATCGTCCGCTAATCATTCCGCGAAGCGAACTTACCTGATTAAAAGGGTAAGAGATACGGAACTTTAACTCATTGGTAATTAGTTTGTAAGGAACATATCCCTCCGTGAAATTAGTAACTGAAAGCCGGTGATAAATATATTGTTTATCCCATCTCTTTTTTAAGTCTTCAACACTCAGTAAATATTCATAACTGTTAAAATCTCCTGCAAAACGAAAACCTCCGGTTATACGGTAATCCTCAAACAAATCATTAACCCCGATTTTAGTCAGAACATTAAATCCGGGATTAAAATAATAAGCACCGGGAACATAAGCTTGATAACTATCGTTTAAAAAGCCAAAATCAACTTGCGAAACCATAGTGTTTCTATAAAACGAAGTCAGATAAATTTTTTGTTCTGGCCATTCGGGTTTTTGTTCTTTATTTTTATTATAAGCAGTATCTGTACCGTAAACAATATGATAAGGATTTTCTTTTTCGCGCTCAAAAACGTAATAATTAATATCTACTAAAACACTGTCGGGGTGTGGAACCAAGTGATTTCTAGCTAAACTGTCTCTAATTTCTTGGCGTCTGATTTCTTCTTGTATTTTAACTTGTTTTAAACTATCTTGTTTATGAAACCATTTATTTTTATTTTTTCTGTAAACCGTAGGTTTTAGCTGAATATTCTGTTCCGTTTGTTCATATTCATACAAATAATCTTGTCCCAAATAATGCATTATTTCCAAGGTTTCATCATTGGTATTATCTACATCGTAATAGTTAATGTTTCTTCTGTTATTGCTTACCGGATGTTTGCTGGTGTAATACCTGTAATGGGTTGTTGTATCAATAAAACTAATCGTGCTGTCGTGGGTTGCCAAAAAACAATTATAGATTCCATTTTCATCGCTAAGATATGTGTAGGTGTTTTTTTTAATACCAATGGGCATTTTTTCATTAAAAAATGGAGTATTCGTGATGTTTTGCAGTACTTTTGATTGTTTTTTTAAATCGTAAATATATAAATCATAAGTCGAAGATAATTTCGGATTTACTGATTTATCCGTCTTTAGGGTATCACTTAAACGGTTTGATGCAAAAATAATTTTTGTACCCTTATCAATTAATTGGGGATATAAATCATCGGCAATATCATTAGTTATTCTTTTTGCTGCATTTGCCGAAAGGTTAAAAACAAATATATCTGTTTGTCCGTTAACTACACCGGAAACAGCCATATCCAAACCTGTTTCGGAATAGGAAAAATCCAAAATTTTATCAAAAAATACCATATTCCGTTTTTTAATCTCACCGGTTTCAGTCATGTAAAAATTCATAAATAATTTACCTTGTTCTTCCGAAACATAGGCAAGAATTTTTCCAGAAGGGTGCCACGCCAAAACAGGATAGGAATAATCTACAATTTGACGCAAGCGATGTTCTAAACGTATTATTTTTTTTGCTTTTTGGGTTTGCGTATCGTAAATATAGATTTTTCGTTTACCCGAATAATTGGTTACATATGCAACATAGCGTTTATCAGGACTGTATTTAACCTGTTGATAAACGCGTTTCTTTTTTGGTTTAAATAAGCGGTCTTCTTTTTTAATTTCCGATGTTCCTTCTGTATCTTGGGCATATCTTTTTTTGTAATAATCAAGCCACATATATTCCAGGGAAGGCATATCGGCACCCAAAACATATACAAAACCGTTTTCAGGGCTTTTGTTTATACGTGTTAAATAAATTATATTTGAAATAACCGCCTCACCATAGTATTTTACAATAAAATTCCAGACTGCATGACCGGCATCTATTGCTTCTTGATCTTGTAATTGGTTGATTTTTTTTAATTTTCCCCGTTCCAGCAAATCTTTTGTTCTGTCGTCCATTTCTGTACTCCAATCTTCTGCCAAATAGGCTACTAATCCTTTTGTAAACCATTTAGGCAGATTCATTAAAGCAGCAGAACCTACTTTTTCTTTAAAGTTCCCACCATATAACATATTAATCAGAAAAACTTCGGCTAAAGCTGCTCTTATTTGTTTTCTAAATTGATTATGGTCTCCTTCGTAATAAATAAAAACTTTATTATCAATAATTCGGGCAGTTCCGCCAATGTTTGTATTTTCATTTCCCGATATTAAGCCAATATTGCTTTGTTTAAATTCAGAATGTTTGTTGTAAATAATAAAAATAATTCTGCGTTGTAGATTATGGCTGAAAAATCTTTCAAAATTTTTAAGTTCCTCATCAATAACTTTGGCAGCATTTCTTGCCAGATTTCTGCCTCCGGCATAAAAATAGGTATCAAATCTTTTAAATCGGTAGTATTCCCAGTAAAAATCATTGTATTGAACTCTGTTTTTACCAAATGTCATTCTATGCCCATTATAGAATTGAGCTTTTAAAGCAGCAGGAAAAATTAGTGCTGAAATTATTATGATGTAAAGATATTTTTTCAATTTTTATGAATTATATTATCATTTAACGTGTAAAAATAAAAATAATTATTAAGCTTTAAATAATACCTTGCTTGATTTTTTATTAAAATATCACATTTATACCTTTGCAGAACATGTAAGTTGTTATTTTATAGTGCATTATGATTTATCTAAGTATTATTTGTTATCTGGATTAAAATAAAAAAAGCGTTACTTTATTTACGAGTAACGCTTTTTTTATTATTCAAAAATTATCTTAATGGAAAATCCAACGAATACCAATTTGTAATTGCCATTTAGATATAATAGAAACATCATCAATATAAGTTTCTTTTAAATTAGTGTCGAAACTGAAATAAGGTACATTGTTATTATCTAAGCCGTTTACTGATAGTAAGTTTGTTGTTGCCGGTATTTGTCTGACTCCCCAATTTGAGTTCAACATATTTCCAATATTTAAAACATCGAAACTTAATCTTAGCGTATTGGTTTTTTCTCCGGTTTTAATTCTAAAATCTTGCATAAATTTAAAATCAATTTGGGTAAACCAAGGCTGCATAGCACCATTACGCTCGGCATATTCACCTCTGTGTTCGCTCAAATAAGGATCTTGCTTAATAAATGCATCAAGTGCTGCCCATTGTTCGGCTGCATCTGCAGCAGGAACACCGGTTCCGTTGTTTACCGTTCCAAAGTTAATATCCGATTGATTTTCAGGAATATATAAAAGGTCATTGTTTACAATACCATCTTGATTTAAATCTCCAAGATATGTGTAGGAATAACGGTTTCCTTTACCTGTTTCCCAGAAAAGAGCAAATGATGAAGCCATATTTTTATAATCAAGCTGATACATTAATGTGGCAATTATCCGGTGTTTTAAACCATAGCGAGAGTATGAGTACATTGGTTGATTTGGGTCGCCAACAACAGGATTGCGTTGGAATGCATCGGCTGCAATTTCAGCGGGAATTGAAGTATAATCTTTTGATTGCATATAGGTATAAGCAACATTTGTAAATAAACCAAAATCAAAAGATTTTTTCAATTGTCCGGTTAATGAATATTGAGCTCCTTCTTTTACATTGTCCATTGCAATAACTCCCGCATCAAGAAATCCAATAGCATCAGCACTGGAGGCGTAAATATGTGTTTCATTAAAGCCTGCAAATATTGCGCGATTATCACCGGTACCACTTAATTGAGCAGATGGTTTCATCATATCGTAATTTCTGTGAACCACAGCATTAATGTCTTTAGAATATATTCCCTCGAATGAGAAAATCCAGTTGCCGGCAAATTTATAATCAACGGCTAAATCACTTTTCCAAACTTGTGGGAATTTAAAATCTTCCGAAGTTGTGTTAATTTGGAAAGTATATCCCGGATACATTTTTGAGTTAGAAGCTTGATTGCCTAACCATACAAATGGAACTCTACCTGAGAAGATACCTGAACCACCACGCAACATGAGAGTTTGATCTCCTTTTGTATCCCAGTTGAATCCAAAACGCGGAGCCCATAATAAATTGGCATCAGGCCATTTTGAAGGGTCAACTTTTACAGGGTTTCCGTTTTCGTCAACCCAACCGTTAAAGTTTTGAATAACAGGGTCAGGTTCCAAACTATTTAAATAAACAGGAACATCTACACGTAAACCAAAGCTCAGATTTAAGTTATCAGTTGCAGAAAACTCATCTTGAATATAAAAACCTAATTGAGCAACATCAACATATGACCATGCATAAGGGTTTTGTTCACTGGCACTAATCATACCGGGTATGTCTGATGGAGTAACAGGCTGACCGGTCAACATGTTTGTTAGATTATCATTTAAAAAATCTTGTACGGAAAAAGCAGCTACCCAAGGATAGTAAAATAAATTAAATGAATTTTCAAATTTGAATATTTCAACATTTACACCTGCCGTTAAAGTATGTTTGTTCATGTAATAACTAAAGTTATCTGTAAACTGAAATACATTTTGATTAAGAATATTATGAGTCGAAAACATTTCAGAACCGGCAGTAATTGCTAAATTGCCATTTTCAAAAATATCAACAACAGGAAAAGGTACTGATTTCGGCTCCCTGTGATCACGAAAAGCAGTATAACCTACCAATAATTTATTAGAAAACTTATTTCCGAAGCGAGAGTTTAATTCAGATACTACCGAATTAATTTCATTGAAAATTCGATAAGATGAATTTTCAAAAGGTAATCGGTAACTGGTAGGTCCTCGTCCGATAATTGCTTCGGGATGAGGGAGAATATCTTTCCACGCATTCAAATAATTATATCTTATGGTAAATTTATGTTTATCACTTATATTCCAATCCAACTTTGCTAAAACTTTATCGTTAGATGTTTTATGATTATAGCCTTCATAAGCACCCGGGTCATAGCCCCAAACATCTCTAAAATGTTGCTGAACTGCTTCTATATCTGATCTCCAAACCGAAGTAACATTCGGGTCGGTTTGTGCTGCATCATCACGTGCTACAAAACCGTGAGCAAGTTCTTCTTTACGTTCGCTTTCTGCATTTATAAAGAAAAATAATTTATTTTTAATAATGGGTCCTCCAACACGGAAACCATATAATTTTGTACTAAAATCAAGGTTTGGGACTTTAGTATCTCCTACTTTATCTCCTATCATGTTTTCATTACGGAAATAGTAGTAAACAGAAGCGTCAATATTGTTTGTTCCTGAGCGGGTTACAGCATTTACGCCGGCACCGGTAAATCCACCTTCACGAACATCAAAAGGTGCTAATGAAACTTGAATTTGTTCAATAGCATCTAATGAAACCGGTTGAGCATCTGCTTGTCCTCCGGGTGTAGCATAATCCAATCCAAATGAATTATTAAAAATAGAACCGTCTAATGAAAAATTATTGTAAAGATTATTTCTACCGCCAAAACTATTTCCGTCAGACTGAGGGGTCAAACGTGTAAAATCTTTCTGACCACGGGAAATGGTTGGTAAACTATTAATTTCTTTACTTTTAACAAATGTTTCTGCGCCGGTTCTTTCGGTGCTCATGTCGTTGCCTTTGTCATAACTTACCGTAACCTCTTCTATTTGTTGATCGGTTTGCTTTAAAACAAAACTTAATTGCAAAGTTTGGTTAAGGTTAAGGTAAATTCCTGATTGTTCTTTCTTTGCGTATCCTATTGAAGAGATTACTACTTTATAGGGACCTCCAACACGAGCACCTGTAATGGTAAATCTGCCATCTTGCATGGTCATAGCTCCGTACTGTGAACCTGAAGGCTCGTGAATTAATACCACATTCGCATTTTCCAAAGGATTCCCTTTGTCATCTACAACTTTCCCTCGCAGGGCTGCTGTAGTAGCTCCCTGACTCCACGCCACACTGCTTATAAGCAATAATGCCAATAAGGGAGTAATGAATTTAAAACTTTTAAACATAATAATAATATTTAGGTTAGTAAAAAAGGGCTCAAATATAAATAAAAACACAAAAATTAATTTATCAGAATATTTTAATTATTAAATACTTATTAACAATAGTTTTTATCTATTATTCTTAGTTTATTTTCTTGCTTAGGGCTTGCTGAAAACTTTAAAAAAATCTTCGACACCTCAAATGCGATAAATATCATCAGTTATATTCATTTTACAAACACATTAACACAGTTTGTCACAATTTCTATAAAAACATGTTTTTTAACACGCAAAAAAACTTTGATTGTGATTATCTTTGTGTAAAGGAAAATGTGACTACAATGTACTATTCTCTTTTCAACAGGTATTAAGCCACTATTATTCTGACTTAACAACTCGAATTTATTGTTAAAAGCAAGCATTGTATCGCAATGCTGTTGCATGTCATTTATCCTATAATGCAGGATGTAATCTTTGGTTTTGGCATATTGTGCATGCGCAGTACTAATTTAAACTGCTTAATCATGAAAAATATTAAGAATTTACAAACAGCTATCTTCTTATTTGGCTTTTTACTCTTTAGCACCAATATATTGGCACAAATATATGTGAAAGCTGATGCAACAGGAAGCAACGACGGAACATCGTGGACAAATGCCTACACCAATTTACAATCAGCATTATCGGCAGCAACAGCCGGAAATGAAATTTGGGTTGCCGCAGGAACTTATAAACCTACCGCGGGAACTGATAGATTATCAACTTTTCTATTAAAAGCTAATGTACCTTTGTATGGTGGTTTTTTTGGAAATGAGTCCAATTTATCCGAAAGAAATTATATTGCAAATCAAACTATTTTAAGCGGAGATATAGGCACAGATGACTATAATGCAGATAATGTATATCATGTGGTATATGGTGATAATTCCGCATATATTGATGGTTTTATAATAGAAGGAGGAAATGCCGATGATGTTGCTGGGGGAATAACGTATGGCGGTGGTTTAGCAGTTACTACTACTGATGCCGATATGACGGTTAAAAATTGTGTTTTTAGAAATAACTACGCAGAAATAAATGGAGCCGCAATATCAATTGCTTCCGACAATTCAAATACAAATAAATTTCGTGTTGAAAATTGTATTTTTACAAACAATAGCACTCCTCTTTATACGGGTAAAGGTGGTGCTATAAGCCTTGGTTTAGCAAATATTACCGTGGTAAATTCGGTTTTTAAGGGAAATGTTGCACGTTATGGAACTGCTGTTTATAATGGAACAGAGTATAATTCGGCAACAAAACATGCCAATTTTATAAATTGTACATTTTTTGAAACGAACAATGCCTATCCTGAAATATATGATAATTACCAAGCTTCCAGTTTTACAAATTGTATATTTAATGTTAAAAACAGTATATTTTTCAACAATGATGGAACAGCTAAAGCCATTGTAAATTATAGTTGTATCAATCCTGACAATTTAGATACTGACACTTATACCGGAAGCAATAATATTTTTATCGATCCTTTATTTCTATCTGATGAAACGTTGCAACTTCAAGCTCTTTCTCCCTGTATCGATAATGCTAACGGAGACTCAGTTGTATCTCCTGATTATTTTGGGTCTCCTGTTTACGACAATCCTCTTATTTCAAATACAGGTGTAGGCACACCAAATTATGCCGACATGGGAGCAAATGAATTTTATACCGATAAAATGATAGGATATTACACCATTGGTTCAACAGGTGATTATGCCAATTTTACTGCAGCCATTAACGATTTGAATACGCTTGGCGTGGGTGGTCCTGTTATTTTCAATGTCCAATCAGGAACATACAACGAACAAATAATTATAAACGAAGTAGCAGGAGCATCTGAAACAAACACCATCACTTTTCAATCGGAAAGCGGCGATAGTACCGATGTGATTTTAAGCTATGCAGCCAATAGTACAAATAACTATACCGTAAAACTTAATGGTGCCGATTTTATTCGTTTCAAAAATATGACTTTGCAGGCAACAGACAATACTTATGCTCGTATTGTTGAACTTAGCGGAGGGGCTTGCCAAAACCATTTTTCAAACAACCAATTTATTGGTGTTTCAAACAGTTCTGAATTAGTTTATTCTTATAATACTTCAAATCAAACCGCTGATATTGACACAAACAATGTTTTTGTTTATAATCGTTTTACAAACGGACAAAGGGCTATTTCTTTAACTACAAACTTGTATCATCTTAGTACCCAGACCAATATTTCAATACACCATAACGAGTTTAATAACCAAACAGATAAAGCCGTTTATCTAAATTATTGCTCACATTCAAGCATTAAAAATAATAGTTTCACTTCAAATACTTCGAGTACCGGAATTTATCTTGATGAATTTTCTTCCGGTGATACCATAAGTAGTAATAACATCCAATTAAATTCGGGAGGAATAGGAATTGATATTAACCACTGTTATAGAGTATCTAACGATACAAGTTTAGTCTATAATAATTTTATTTACCTAAACACCACAAATGCAGATATAGGAATTAATATTTATAGTACCTATACGGCACTGAAAGTTTTATATAACACCATAAATATAACAGGAAATAATACAGGAAGTGTTGCTATAAAAAAAGATGCTTATGTTAGCTCGCAAAAAACACCTGTTATTTTAAACAATATATTCTCGAATAAAGCAAACGGGTTAGCCTCATGGTTTAATTATTCCGTAAATAGTGATTATAACTGTTTTTATACTACCGGACAATATTTAATTAATAATAATTCACTAGAATCCTGGCAAGATAGTCAAAACCAAGATGCTAATTCTGTTCAAGCGAAACCATATTTTATAGCCGACAATAATTGGCAGGCAGAAAACCTTAAATTAAACGGTTCTGCCACTCTACTTACAGATGTTAATAC
>JAKIUH010000349.1 GCA_021647685.1 Bacteroidales bacterium | reverse complement strand
TTACCGCTCGTTAAATTTTAAAGTTAAAAAAGGAGTTGTATGAAATATTGGCTTATCATACCGGTAAACCTTATGAGCAAATTGAAAAAGACTCAGACAGGGATTACTGGATGACTTCGGAAGAAGCCAAAGAGTACGGTATGATTGACGATGTTTTAGTAAGAAATAAAAAGTAATGAACTTAAAATAGAATAGTCGCTGACAAATAAGATTTGTTATGCGGCTATCTTCTTTATAATGAATAAGAAAAAAGTAATGGAAAAATGTTCCTTTTGCGGTAGATCAAAAAAAGAAGTAAATATTCTGATAGCCGGTGTTTCAGGACATATTTGCGACAGTTGTATTGAGCAAGCTCATCAAATAATTGCTGAAGAAACACAAAAAAGTGCTAAATTTGATATTGAGCAAGTAAAGTTATTGAAACCTGTTGAAATCAAAAAATTTATTGATCAATACGTAATAGGACAAGACGAAGCCAAAAAAGTACTGGCAGTTGCTGTTTATAATCATTACAAACGATTATCGCAACAAACTAATGATGATGATGTAGAAATTGAAAAATCAAACATTATCATGGTAGGCGAAACAGGTACAGGGAAAACATTATTGGCTCGTACCATTGCAAAAATGCTGCATGTTCCTTTTACCATTGTTGATGCCACAATTTTAACAGAAGCCGGTTATGTAGGTGAAGATATTGAAACAATTCTTACACGCTTGCTCCAAGTTGCAGATTATGATGTAAAAGCAGCCGAAAGAGGTATTGTTTTTATTGATGAAATTGATAAAATTGCGCGTAAAAGTGATAATCCTTCTATTACACGTGATGTTTCGGGCGAAGGTGTTCAACAAGGTTTGCTGAAACTTTTAGAAGGCTCTATTGTAAACGTTCCACCACAGGGAGGACGAAAACATCCCGACCAGAAATTAATTCCGGTAAATACCAAAAATATCTTATTTATTGCAGGAGGTGCTTTTGACGGTATTGAACGTAAAATAGGACAAAGATTAAATACCACTATGGTAGGCTATTCTGCAAGCGCAGCAAAAGACGCTATTGATCGTGATAATTTACTGCAATACATTGCCCCGCAGGATTTAAAATCTTTTGGATTGATTCCTGAAATTATCGGTAGATTGCCTGTACTTACCTATTTAAAACCGTTAGATAGAGAAGCTTTAAAGAATATTTTGGTAGAACCTAAAAACTCTATTGTTAAGCAGTACAAGAAACTTTTTAAAATGGATGGTATTGAATTAAGTATTGATGAAGATGCTTTGGATTTTATTGTTGATAAAGCCATTGAGTTTAAATTAGGAGCTCGTGGTTTACGTTCAATTTTTGAAGCAATAATGATTGATGCCATGTTTGAACTGCCATCAAAAAAGCAAACAACATTTAAATTATCCTTAGATTACGCCAAAAAGAAAATTAGTAAAACAAGCATGAAGAAATTACGCGTAGCGTAAACAATCTACTTACCTACTTGTACCATAAATCTGCAAGTCATCGCATCAGTAAGTTAATAAGCAGTAGTTTATCAACAAGAAATCCCACCTTTTGTTAAATAATTGATTCGATGACGATTAGTTGGCTAAGTGCAGACCTGCGGATTTAAGGTTCTAATAAAGAAAGAGGCTGTAGTAAATAAGTATTCAATTTAGTAAGCAATTGATAATTAATTTATTGTCAGTGGTTTATTTCATTGAGCCAAATTTTACACATCTTTTACATAATTCCATAATAGATATAAGTATCTTTATATCTACATTTGTCCTGTAATATTAAAATGTTTAATTATGAAAAATATAGTATTAAATGGATTTATGCTTATTGCAGCTTTTGCAGTAATTATTAGCTTTGCTTCTTGTGAAGATAGCGTGGTAGAAGATTTAGAAGTTTTGACAAACACACAAGACGATACAAGTCTTTCAGAAACGGAAGAATTGACAAGTGAAAATATAGACGATAATACAAAAAGCTCACTTGTTTATATGCGAGAAGAGGAAAAATTGGCACATGATGTTTATGTGCAGATGTTTCAATTATGGGGGCTTTCTACTTTTGATAACATTTCAAAAAGTGAGACCATTCATACAAATTCAGTAAAAGGTTTATTAGATTATTATAATATTGAAGACCCTGCACTTGCAGAAGAGGGTATATTTGTAAATACAGAATTACAGCAATTATATGATTTATTAATAGATATGGGAGACAGCTCACTTATTGATGGTTTAATAGTTGGAGCAACTATCGAAGAAGTAGATATTATAGATTTAGATGAAGCAATTGAAAATTGTGAGGTAGATACAATTATTACTGTTTACGGCAGGTTAAGAAAAGGCTCTATTAATCATTTGAAAGCATTTGTGGGGCAATTAGCATCCAATGGAATAGATTATTCGCCACAATATTTATCTAAAGAAGAATTTTATGCAATAATAAATAATTAATGTCTTTTTATTTCTATTTATATAGAATAAATTGTTTTGGTTAATAATAAGTCCGATAAAAATATCGGACTTATATTGATATTATGTTTTTACATCTTCTTAATTTTAAATTCCACTCTTCTGTTTTTTATTTCAATAGCTTCCGAGCCGGTACCAAGCGGCCGGGTTCCACCGTATCCTTTCCCTGAAATACGTGAAGCATTAATACCGTGACTTACCAGATAGGCTTTAACCGCATCAACTCTTTTTTGCGATAATTTAAGTAATAAATCGGGTTTTCCACGTGTATCGGTATGTCCTGACAGTTCAATTTCCATTTTAGGATATTGTTTCATTAACTGAACCAAACGGTTAAGTTCAGGGTAAGAAGTCTGTGTAAATTCTGCTTTACTTCGTTTAAACTGTACGTTTTTCAGATTTATTGTTTGTCCGGTTTCAATGGGCACTAAATAAAGATATTTTTTTATTTCTTGATATTTAGATACTTTGCTTAAATCAATATGTTCGTTTATTGCCATATAACCAATTGCTTCTGCTCTTATACCGTATCTTTTACCGTAAGGTAATATTATCTTATAGTTTCCGTATTTTGCATTTGATTTTACTTCGCCAAGTTTTGCTCCAGTGTTCAAATCCTCATAAATAATTTTAGCACGTATTGGCTTTTTTGTTTTTTTATCATAAACTTTTCCTGATAATAAGACTACGGGGTCGGGTTTCGCTTCTTCGCTCATTTTTATTTCAAAAACATCTTCGGCACCATACGAGTTTTTTGCCGATACCAAATATGCATAATCTCCTTTTGCTGCTATTGAATAGTATGTATCCCATTCATTTGAATTAATAGTTGGTCCCAGATTTTGCGGTTTTGACCATTTTCGCCAACTATTGTCTAAACGTTTGCTGACAAAAATATCAGCACTTCCATAACCCGGATGCCCGTATGAATAAAAGTACAAAGTTTTATTATCTGAGGCAATAAAAGGAGTGCCCTCATTAAAAAAGGTATTCAAATCGGTACCCATATTCATAGGCTTACTGTAGGAACCATCGGGTAAGCGAAAACTTACATATAAGTCTTTTTCACCATAAGAATCATCTCTTTCCACCGACATGATTAATACCTTTCTGTCAACAGTAGGGCAATAACTTTCATATTCATTGCGATTATAAAAATCTTGAATAACTATTTGTTTGGGTACTGACCAACCATTTGCTGTACGATGTGATATTGAAATTCCTGCATCGCTTAAAAACTCACCCGTTGATGTGTAAAGACCTTCTAACCAAAGCGTATTATTATCCGGCGAAACAGAAATTACCAAATTATCGCCGTCATTATTTATAGGTGCATCCATTCTTTTCAAGCTTGACCATGTTCCGTCTTTTTTACGGGTAGCATACCAAACATCGTATTTTTTTTCGGCACCAATATTTTGGGGGTGATTTTGACGTGCTACATACAAAGTTTTTCCATCGGGAGATATAATGGGGGCTATTTCAGAATATTTTGAATTAATATTCTTGCCTAAATTCTTTTTTTTATAATTCGGGTTAATATTTTTTACTAAGTTTATTCTTTCTCTATTGTATTCTACCTTTAAATAATCAATCTGAATAAACATTCTGTGATAAAGTACAAAGCCGATTTTATTTCCCATAAAAGGCATGTAATTAAGGGTAGTAACTTTCTTATCATTAATATAAAACTCTAATTTACCCGACTTGTAACGTATAGCCAACTTATTAAAACTATCTTTTTTTAGATAATTTGTACTTGTCCATTTTTTATAGTCATGCCAAATTTTATTTTTATAGCCACCAATGCTGTAATATCCTGTTTCTGCAATTAAAAAATTATAGCTGTTTGACCAAGATGAAGCGCCCCACACAATTCCATAGCCCATATCTTCAACGCCGTCAATATGTTTTATGCTTGTTTCAATATAAAATTCATCTTTTTTATCAATGGCAAATTCTCGCCAAAAGTTATAAGATGCAGTAAATCGTTTATGCCAAATTTCATAGACTCCATTTTTTATTGCTGTTCGTACATCAGCATTATCATCAATACTCCATGAGTTTTTATTTGTACTAAAGTCATCATAAAACTTAATATCGTATTGAGCTGTTATTGAAAAAGAAAGAAGAATAAATAAGATAGTTCCGGTAAGTTTTTGCTGCATAACATTTTCATATTTATATTTTGCTAACAAATTTCAGATATTTTTTAACCAAAATCAAAAGAATTTGACAAAAAACAAAAAGCTTTTCATATTTAGGGCTTGCTGAAAAGCTAAGATGTGCATCTATTTTGGATTTTGTGAGATGTAGATGTATATAAATACTTCAAATTT
>JAKIUH010000348.1 GCA_021647685.1 Bacteroidales bacterium | reverse complement strand
CGGTTCCTATCAGCCTCTGATTTTTCTTTCTTTTTGGCCTTGGTTTCTTTTTTATGTTCCTTTATTTTTGCTACAACTGCTTGATGAGCCTCATGTACACGATAGGCTTCAAGAGTCTCCATACTTTCAAATAAAGACACTAAAACCAAATCATAAGCATTGGCAGATTTACTAATATTTACTCCCACTTCGTATGCTTTTATCTCGCTTATTTTTTGGGGAAGTTCATCCAAAAGTGCTTTTAATTCTGTTGCTGTACGTTTTCGTTCTTCCGGTGTGTACTTGTTCGATAGTTTGAACATTACAATGTGTTTAATCATTTTTTTGTGATTTTAAAAATTTGACATTACTTTTGATGCATAATTCCTAAACCGTTCGATTACCTAAGTTTAGTAATTTTCCTTTAAAACTGGATACTAAACATTTGTTGAGCAAGCTAATTGAGCAGGTTTGGAATATACAAAATTAATAAAAATTATGCTAGTAATTGGAATTGCCGGAGGAACAGGTTCAGGAAAAACAACAGTTGTACGAAAAATTATCGAAAGTTTACCGGAAGGTGAGGTTGCTGTTTTATCACAAGATTCTTATTATAAGGATAATAGTCATTTACCACTTGAAAAAAGACAGGAAATTAATTTTGATCATCCAAAAGCTTTGGAGTTTGATTTAATTGTTGAACATATTAAAGAATTGCGTAAAGGCAACAGCATTGAAGAGCCTATTTATTCTTATTTAACTTGTACCCGTGCAAAAGAAACCGTTACCGTTTATCCGAAAGACGTACTTATTCTTGAAGGTATTCTTATCTTAACCCATAAAGAGCTGCGTGATTTATTTGATATTAAAGTATTTGTTGATGCGGATCCTGACGATCGCTTAAACAGAGTAATCCAAAGAGATATTGTGGAGCGCGGACGCTCGGTTGCCAAAGTACTTGAACGTTATGACAAATCTGTGAAACCCATGCACTTGCAATTTATTGAACCTTCAAAACGCTATGCCGATTTAATTGTTCCGCAAGGAGGACACAATAAGGTAGCAATTGAAGTACTTTGTTCAATAATTGAAAAAAACTTAAAAACTCAAAAATAGATGTTGCAAGATATAAAAAATACAGATGTTCTATTTTTGGATATTGAAACTGTTTCGGGCTATAAAAGTTTTGATGAATTGCCCGAACGTATGAAAGTGCTTTGGACCAAAAAAGCAAAATCTTTAAGTAAACAGGAGGATGTAAAACCTGAGGAACTCTATGAACGGGCAGGTATTTATGCTGAATTTGGTAAAATAGTTTGTATTTCTTTGGGTTTTATGGTCGAAAAACAGGGTGAATATTTTTTTCGTTTAAAGTCTTTTTATGGTGATGATGAAAAGAAAATATTAAACGATTTTAATAGTTTACTGCGTAAATCATTTACCCGTGATAATCAATATCTTTGCGGACATAATGCTAAGGAGTTTGATTTTCCCTATATTGCAAGGCGTTCGTTGATTAACGGTTTAAAACTTCCCGCTCAATTAAATATTGCCGGTAAAAAGCCCTGGGAAGTCAAACATCTGGATACAATGGATTTATGGCGATTCGGTGATTATAAAAGCTATACTTCCTTAAATTTGCTTACTGCTGTTTTTGATATTCCCACTCCAAAAGACGATATTGACGGAAGTCAAGTAGGAAAAGTTTACTGGGAGGATAATAATATTGAGCGTATTGCCGAATATTGTCAAAAAGATGTTTTGGCGGTAGCTCAATTATTTTTAAAATATAAAGGTGAAGCACTTATCAAAGATGAACAAATTGAAATTGTTGCCCCCAATTAATACTCTGCCCAAAAATCGCGCTTTTTGTTTAGCTCTTCCTCCTGCTTTAACACTTCTTCGGGTACCAATTGCATAAATGAAGGATGTTGTTCTATTGCATAAGAAATTTTTTCAACGATTTCATCTATTGTATCATCTTCGTAATCAATATCTAAAGGCTGCTTAATAACCATTGATTGTAAAATACCTCGTTTTTTTACCAATAAGCCTTTTTTATTAAACGATCTGCGAAAACCGTCAATAACAATAGGAACAACAATAGGTTTGTAATTCTTGATAATATGCGCTGTTCCTTTTCTAATCGGTTTAAAAGGTTTGGTTGTTCCTTGTGGGAAAGTGATTACCCAGCCATCTTTTAAAGCAGTACCAATTTGTTCCGTATCACTGGGGTTTACAGGACGTTTAATGTCTTTTCCTGCTTCGCGCCAAGTGCGTTGAACTGTAATTGCTCCTGCATAAGCAAAAATACGCGGCAACAATCCTTTACGCATGGTTTCTTTTGCAGCAACAAAATAAATATTCAATTTAGGTGATTTTAAATAACGAAAAACACCTTTTATACTGTCTTTTCTTCCATGAAGCGCTGCATTAAAAACATGCAACATGGCAGCTACATCCGCAAAATAAGTTTGGTGATTAGATACAAACAAAACTCCTGTTTCCGGCAAACTTCTGATTACATCAGAACCCTCAATGATTAATTGGTTAAACCCTCTGTATCTTCTATGAGATATTAGTCCAAAGAATCGGATTAACCATTTTTTTAAAAATAAAATATGTCCAAACGGATTGCGTTTTACTAATCCCATATAAAAACCTTTTTTGAATATCTACGCGAAATTAAAAAACATTAGTAAATAAAAAAATAAATAGTGGCGTGTTTATTTTTGAATTCTTTAAGTTTTTTATGCGTTTTACTATTATATTTTTACAATTATTTATTTATATTTACGTTGTTATGATATAATAATTAATATAGAAAAATATGAAGAGAATTACATTATTGTTTGGATTTATTTTTTTATTCGTATTTGCCGGCAATATTTCTGCACAAGAACTTGTTTGGCACGATTGGAAAGATGGTTACAAAAAAGCGAAAGATGAGAATAAAATTATTTTACTGGATGCATATACAGAGTGGTGTGGCTGGTGTAAGGTAATGGATCAAAAAACCTACACCGTTAAAGAAGTAAAAGATAAAATTCAAAAAGATTTTGTTGCAATTAAATTAAATCCTGAACTTTCAGGTTCTTATGAGTTTGAAAATCAATCATATTCCGGAAAAGAATTAATTAAGCGATTGGCTTATAATAAATTCAGGGGGTACCCTACTACTTTTTTTATATTTCCTGAAACCGGTAAATCTTATATGGAAATTGGATATATCGAAGCAGAGCCTTTTAGTAAAGTTTTGGACAAATATGTGAATATGAGATAGATTACTCATTAAAAGCAGTTATATTAAGTCTAATCCTGTTAATACAATCAATCGGGATTAGGCTTTTTTGTATCACTCTGTATTCTTATCTTATTAATTGACCGACTGATAGCTGATTATCGTGTAGTTTGTTTCGCTTTAATTTCATTATTCATCTGATGACAATCTATTGCTAGCACGCTTACATAGCGTGGAAAGCAACCAACATGTAATTCGTATTTGCAGCTTTAAGGGTAATGAAAAAGTCTTTTTAACTCTGAAATTATTGTTGTATTTTTGTTGATTAGCATTAAGATAATGTTTGTTTTGTAACTTAAAGATGCTAATTGTTATTAACTAAATAAAATGTTTATGCTGCTTTTTTTGTTTATCAGCACTTTAATCAGCTTGCAAAAGTTAAATTAATTAATCGTTTAAAAGATATGAAACTAAAACTTGGTTTTTCTACTTGCCCCAACGATACTTTTATTTTTGATGCTATGGTGCATCATCGTATTGATACGGAGGGCTTGGAATTTGATTTGATTTTGGCTGATGTTGAAGAATTAAATAAGGCAGCTTTTGAACATGAAATTGATATTACCAAATTAAGCTATCATGCTTATGCTTATGTTGCTCCAAATTATATCCTGCTGGATTCGGGCAGCGCTTTAGGCAATAACAACGGACCTTTACTTATTAGTAAACGAAAAATATATCCTGATGAGATAAATGATGTAACCATTGCCATACCCGGAAAATATACAACAGCAAATTTACTTTTAAGCATTGCTTATCCCGATGCTAAAAATAAAAAAGAATATCTTTTTTCGGATATTGAAGAAGCAGTTTTATCTAATGAAATAGATGCAGGATTGATTATTCATGAAAACCGCTTTACTTATGCTGAGCGTGGTTTAAAAAAGATTATTGATTTGGGCGAATTTTGGGAGGAAAAAACGCAAATGCCAATTCCTTTGGGAGGAATTGTAGTGAATAGAAAATTACCAATAGATATACAACAAAAAGTAAATAGAGTTTTAAGGAGAAGTTTAGAATTTGCTTATGAAAACCCAAATGCAGCTTTGCCATTTATAAAGCAATATGCGCAAGAAATGGATGAAGATGTAATGTATCAGCATATTAAACTTTATGTGAATGATTATTCGTTAGATCTTGGCAGTAAAGGTAAATCAGCTATAAAAAAATTGTATGAAACAGCATCTGAATTAAAGGTAATTCCTGAAATGCCGGAAGATATTTTTTTGAAGATATAGATTTTTCCAATAAGTGAGAATTGGTAAATCTTATTTTCGTTTCATGGCAAAAAAATCGATCATTAAAGCAGCGCATTCATTTTCTAAAACTCCTGATACTACTTCCGTTTTGGGGTGGAGTAGGAGTGGTGTATATTTTTGATAACCCTTTTTATCATCACTTGCACCATATACAATACGTCCAATTTGCGACCAGTTTAATGCGCCTGCACACATCATGCAGGGTTCTAAAGTTACATATAAGGTGCATTCGTTCAGGTATTTAGAACCTAAGTGTTCGGTAGCTGCCGTAATGGCTT
>JAKIUH010000347.1 GCA_021647685.1 Bacteroidales bacterium | reverse complement strand
ATAATGCAAAAATTACAACATAAACAAATCAACTTATTAAAAATGGATATTGAAGGGGCTGAGTATCTGGCAATTGAAGATATGATAAAAAAAGAAATTAAACCTCATCAATTACTCATTGAGTTTCATTACCGTTTTGAAAACATCGGCTTAAAAGCCACCAAAACAGCCATTAAAAATTTAAGAAAATTTGGTTTTCAAGTTTTTTACGTATCAAAAACCGGCGAAGAAGTTTCATTCATCAGTACAGAACTATTAACTAATAAGCCCTTACAGGGATAAACCATAATTAATATTACAGAAATTTTTAGTTATAAGCTTAAAACAATGCGTGTAGTAATTCAAAGAGTAAGCAGAGCATCGGTAAGTATCGAAGGCGCTATTATATCAGAAATAGGCAAAGGTTTAATGATTTTGGTGGGTATTGAAGATGCCGATACCGATGAAGACATTGAATGGCTGTCGGGCAAAATTAGCCGTTTGCGCATCTTTAGCGATGATGCCGGTGCAATGAACCGCTCTGTAACTGAAATTAATGGCGATATTCTTTGTGTAAGTCAGTTTACATTACATGCTAAAACAAAAAAAGGCAACCGCCCTTCCTTTATTCATGCAGCAAAACCTAATATTGCAATACCAATTTACGAAAAATTTATTAAACAACTTAGTAAAGATATTGAAAAACCCGTAAAAACCGGTAAATTTGGTGCACATATGCAGATTGATTTACTAAATGATGGTCCGGTAACTATTTTTATCGATACAAAAAATAAAGAATGAAAATTATTATCCATTCAGGGTGAAATATAAAACCAAACAAAAAGTCGTTCTGATAGGTCCTTTAAATTGGGGTTTAGGACATGCAACAAGAGACATACCTATAATTAAACATTATCTAAAAAATAATTACAAAGTAATTATAGCAGCCGATAAAGCACCTCTTTCCTTATTAAAACAAGAATTTCCGGAACTTGAATTTATTAAACTGCCCGCTCCTGAAATTAACTATGCAACAAAACAAAAGATGATTTTCAAGATGTTAATTTCTATTCCAAAAATTCTTTGGGGCATATACAATGAACATCACTTACTTAAAAAAATCATAAAAAAACATGCTGTTGATATAATAATTTCCGATAATCGCTATGGCTTATGGAACAAAAACACCTACAATATATTTATTACACATCAATTAGAAATTCAAACTCCCCTAAAATTATCATTTGTAAAAAATAGCTTAAATAAAATAAATCATTTGTTTATAAAGAAATTTAATAAGTGTTGGGTACCCGATTATGAATTTGAGCCCACAGTTGCCGGTAAATTGTCGCATACGGAAAAAAAGCCGGAAAATGTGGAGTATATAGGTTTGTTATCACGATTTCAAGATTTAAAAATAAAAACAATAAATCACGACTATCAAATTTTAGTTATTTTATCCGGACCGGAGCCGCAACGCAGTATTTTACAAAAAATTTTGCAAGAACAAATTAGTCAATCGGGGAAAAAAGCACTTTTTGTATTAGGAAAGCCAAATAAATCAATAAAATATACCAAGGGTAGTATTAATTTTATAAATCATTTGCCTGCAAATAAATTAGCTGCTTATATTATATCTACTCCATACATCATATCACGTTCAGGTTATTCAAGCATTATGGATTATCTTTATTTAAAAAAAACAGTAATACTTATTCCAACACCCGGACAAACCGAACAAGAATACCTATCAGCCTATTTTAAAAAAAAGCAATGGTTTTATGCTTGTGAACAAGATAAGTTTAATTTGGAAACAGCTCTTTTGGAATCTAAAAAATATACTTGTCCCATCAACATTTTTCAAACAGATATACCGCTCTTATAAATTTCCATATTCATATTCAGAAATATTTTATATTTTTAACAAAATTAAAAGGAAGATAAAATCCTGTGTAGGATAAAAATAGGACAAAACATTATTTATAATATCAAAAAATAAAAAAAATGAGAAAATGGATTATTAACTTATTAATTAGTGCAATAGCGGTATATTTTGCAGCTTGGTTACTCAAAGGAATACATATTGGCGGCTTTGTAAGTGCAATTTTTGTTGCATTGGTACTGGGTTTTTTAAATCGCTTTATTAAACCTGTTTTACAAATTCTAACCATACCCATTACCATAATCACCTTAGGTATATTTTTAATTATCCTTAATGTATTAATGATTTATTTAACGGCTTGGTTTATTCCCGGATTTAGTATCGATGGGTTTTGGTCGGCACTGTTTTTTGCTCTAATAGTAGGATTTATTAATTCTTTACTTAAAGATAATGATTAGTTTTTAACTTATTTAAAACATAAATTATGGAATATCGATTTCTAGGAAATACAGGATTAAAAATTTCTGCCCTTTCACTTGGCTCATGGGTTACTTTTGGTGGGCAAATTGACGAAGACAAATCGTATGCAATTATGAAAGCTGCCTATGATCAAGGCATTAATTTTTTTGACAATGCAGAAGTTTACGCACATGGAAATTCTGAAATTGTCATGGGAAAAATTATTAAACGTGCAGGCTGGAAACGTTCAGATTTAGTTTTATCGACAAAAATATTTTGGGGCGGAGAAGGTGTAAACGACCGCGGACTATCGCGCAAGCACATTATAGAAGGAACTCATGCAGCATTAAAACGTCTGCAAACCGAATATGTAGATTTGATTTTCTGCCACCGACCCGACCCTTATACGCCAATTGAAGAAACCGTGCGCGCTATGAACTATATTATTAACTCGGGCAAAGCATTTTATTGGGGTACAAGCGAATGGAGCGCTGAACAAATTCGTCAGGCTTATGAAATTGCACGCAGAGAACATTTAATAGCTCCTGTTATGGAGCAGCCGCAATACAATATGTTGCATCGCGAAAAAATGGAAAAAGAATTTCTGCCGCTTTTTCGCGATTTTAAATTAGGGACAACAATATGGAGTCCTTTGGCAAGCGGTATATTAAGCGGAAAATACAATAACGGAATTCCCGAAGGCAGCCGTTTATCATTAAAAGATTATCAGTGGCTTTTAGATAGGTATCAAGCAATGAACTGGAAAGAAAGGAGTACAAAATTAGCCGATTTGGCAAAACGCTTAGGAATTTCTCAATCGCGCCTTGCTATTGCATGGACATTAAAAAACCCGAATGTAAGTACCGTTATTACAGGTGCATCAAAAGTTGAACAGTTGAGTGAAAACTTAAAAGCTTTAGAAGATACCAAACTGCTGAACAATGAAATAATGCAAGAAATTGAAGATATTTTGCAAAACAAACCGGAACAGGAACCTGATTTTAGAAAGGCATAAATTTTTATAAGGGTACCGCTTTTTGTGCCCTTTTTAAAATTATATCTTTTATTAAAATTTCGTTGTTTGTATTGTGCCAAACTCTATAAATAAAAGCCGGTATCGCTTATGATACCGGCTTTTACTATTTTATCCATAAATACACTTAGCTGTGGATTTAGGGTATTCTTTAAAAAATTATTTTTTCGGAGTCATTACAACTTCAATCTTAACCGCTTTTTTAAAGAATTTTTTTGCCACTTTTGTTATGGTTTTAGCATCAATAGAGTTTACAAAATCTTTGTACTCTTTATCGGTCATTAAAAACTCGTTATCGGTGCCGTAATGAAGCAGTCGATTATGCCAAAATGAAAGTTTCTGTACTTTTTCACCACGCTCTTTCAATAGGTTTTGTTTCGCTTCTTTAAGGTCTGTTTCATCTATAACTCCTTTTTGTAGCTTTGAAATTTCATCAAGTGCAATGCCTTTAAGTTTTTCCATTTTTTCTGCATCGCAATCAAACATTAATCGTAAACGTGCATTTTCGTAAGGACGTTTTTCCATGCTTGCGCGAACACCCACACCATAAGTACCTCCTTCTTTTTCACGTATTTCATCAATGTATTTTTTACTTAATAATTTTGAAATTACATCCATGTAAACAGCTCCTTTTTCCGAATATTTATCTTCTTTTGCATAAGCCACATATACCGATGCTTTTGGAGTAGCCATTTCGCGAGTAAAATGAACGCTTGTTTCCTTAGCCGGTGGTCGAATACCACGGTCGATATAGTTTTCATTTTCAGGTGTTACTTTTAATGAAGCTATGTATTTTTCGATATAAGCATTCAGCTTGGCTTCATCAAAGTTGCCACTAATTACAAAAAAGAAATCTCCGGGGTTTTTAAAGCGTTCTTGATAAATATTTTTCATTCCGTTAAAGTCAAGTGATTCTATCATTTTTTCACCTAATGAATAAACCCGCGGGCTATGATTAGCCATTATTGCCGTAATAGAATCGCTAAATGTCATGCGTACATCATTTTTCATGTTTTGAACAAAAGCCAGATATCTTGCTTTTAAAGCATTAAAAGATTGTTCATCAAAGCGCGGTTTTGTAAAATACAGATAATTTAATTCAAACAGAGTTTCTAAATCGGCGGGTGATGCATTTCCTGAGATTTCTTCGCTTAAATCATCTAATCCGGGACTTAATTTAACCACTTTCCCGGTAAGTAACTTTCTTAAATCAATTACTGATAAATCACCTATTCCAAAATTAGCGATAAAGCCTCCCAGCATTTCAGCATTTGGCACATTTTTGTCATCAACTTTAGAAACACCTCCCCAACTATATGCCGTAAACATAACTTTATCTTTTTCTATATCGGTTTTCTTCAAATAAACTTTTATGCCGTTGCTTAAGCTAAGCATTTTTGCATCTAATTCAGGGATTTCTTTTGTAGCCGCTATTTTACCGGCAGGTGCTAAATGGCTGATTAAGGCTTGTGCTTTAAAATCATCTTTAT
>JAKIUH010000346.1 GCA_021647685.1 Bacteroidales bacterium | reverse complement strand
AGGGCGTAGCCCGACTGGAAAGCATCTCCAACGGGAAAGAATAGACACAAACATTACAAAGCAATACATTAAAGAATAAATATAACTTAAATATCCATCTAAGCCAAATGGCACAAAGATAGGTGCGTAATATAATAATTCAGTGATTTATTATTATAAATTCGAGGATAACAACATAAGCGAGTTCCGAGAAAAATTGTTCTACGCGAGCAAGCACATAGTTAAAGAACAATGTAGTTATTTTTTAAGAATTAAAATTGCTTGTAAAATAATTTGTTGTAATTTTGTAGGAAATGATTGAAAATGACAGAATTTAAAGAAAAATATATAAATCCTTTTACCGATTACGGTTTTAAAAGACTATTTGGCGAAGAACCAAATAAGGATTTATTATTGGATTTTTTAAATGAATTATTAAAAGACGAAGAAGGAAGAATTACCGAATTATCCTATCTGCCTAATGAAAAACTCCCAATTTCAGTTGGAGACAGAAGAGCAATATTTGATATTTATTGTACAAATGAAAAAGGACAGCAATTTATTGTTGAAATGCAAAAAGCCGAACAAAAGTTTTTCAAAGACAGAACAATATTTTATTCAACATTTCCAATACAAGAACAAGCACGAAACAAAGACAGGTTTTGGGATTTTGAACTAAAAGCAGTTTATACAGTAGGAATATTGGATTTTGTTTTTGAAGAAAGTGAGCCTGACAAATACCGTCACGATGTAAAACTAACCGAACAAGAAACAAAAAAAGTTTTTTATGAAAAGCTAAAATACATTTATCTTGAAATGCCTAAATTTAATAAAACGGAAAAGCAATTGAAAACTCGTTTTGACAAATGGATGTTTGTATTAAAAAATTTACCAAAACTTGAAAGAATACCCTCAGAATTAAAAGAAAAAATATTTTTAAAACTTTTTGAAATTGCAGAAATTGCTAAATTCAATGCAGAAGAATACAAACATTACGAAGCAAGTGTAAATGCATACAGAGATATTTTGAATATTAAAAATACTGCTTTTGAAAAAGGCATGGAAAAAGGCATGGAAAAAGGAATAAAAAAAGGGAAAATTGAGGATGCTGTAAAAATGCTCGAAAAAGGATTGGAAACAACTTTAATCAGCGAAATAACAGGCTTGACAAAAGACGAAATTAACAAATTAAAAAATGAATTAAGAAGAAACAAATAAAGCAAAATAAGCGAGTGCCGAAAAAAATCGTTCTGCGAGAGTAAGCAGTTATTAAAAAAACGGTGCAATTATTTTTTTCTTAATTGTTATTCATATCTTATTAAATTATTTTTAGGTATTCATGAGAACACAATCGCTAAGTTAGATTCTTTTTATAAAGAAAAGGAAGAAAGAAGAGTTCTTCAATATCAATCAACAACCTCAAACCAAACAACAGATAAAAAAAACAAAAAAAGCGATTCCTACGGAATCGCTTTTAAAATTTTTATTTAACTTTTAAATATTATTCAGAGAATACCTCAAAAGGCAATTCTACATCTACTTCGCGATGCAATTTAATAATAGCTTTATAAGTTCCCACTTCTTTAATCGCATCTTTAATTTCGATTTTTCTTCTATCCACTTCAATACCATTTTGTTTCAAAATATCGGCAATTTGGATAGTATTTACCGAACCGAAAATTTTACCTGTCGAGCTGGTTTTTGCACCAATTTTAATTTCAACAGCTTTAATTTTTTCAGCAAGTGCCAATGCATCATTTTTAATGCGCTCCTCTTTGTGCGCTCTTTGTTTCAGGTTTTCAGCATGAATCTTTTTTGCCGAAGCCGTTGCTAAAATAGCCAAACCTTTAGGTATTAAATAGTTTCTACCGTATCCGTTTTTTACCTCCACGATATCGTCCTTATGGCCTAAATTAGCAATATATTGTTTTAAAATAACTTCCATTTTTTACAAGATTAAAATGTTAAATTACTGAAATATACACAATTAAGTGTTATTTCATTAAATCGGTAACATAAGGTAAAAGTGCCAAATGTCTGGCTCTTTTGATCGAACGTGCAACTTTACGTTGATATTTCAACGAAGTTCCGGTAATTCTTCTTGGAAGAATTTTCCCTTGTTCGTTCAAAAACTTTTTCAAAAAAACCGGATCTTTATAATCAATATATTTGATTTTGCTTTTTTTAAAGCGACAGTATTTCTTACGTTTTACCTCAACGGTGGGTGGTGTTAAATACCTGATTTCTGATTGATTTTGTGCCATTTTACGCTTCCTCCTTTTTTTCTTGTTTCATACTACGTTTTTTCTCAGCATACTCAACAGCATACTTATCCATTTTAAAGGTTAAGAAACGGATTATCCGCTCATCTCTTCTAAATTGGATTTCTAATTTTTCAATTAAAGATCCCTCTGCTTCAAATTCAATCAAATGATAAAATCCGGTAGATTTGTGTTGTATCGGATAGGCTAATTTTCTAAGCCCCCAATCTTCTTCATGGACAATTTTTGCCCCTGAATCTGTCAGAAAATTTCTGAACTTTTCTACCGCTTCCTTCATCTGAACATCAGACAAAACGGGAGTCATAATGAAAACGGTTTCGTAATGATTCATATTATTAAAATTATTAGTTAATAAAAAAATTTTATAAGGCTGCAAAAGTATAAATAAATTAATCGTTTACAAATATTTATCTTGAAATTTTATCCAAAAATTCAGAATCCTTTCAAAAAATTGAGCTTTTACCTTTTGATAAAAATAAAATCCCCTCCTTCATCACCAACATTCTGTATATCACCATACTGTGGAATATTTGGGCTATTGTTGCCCACAGGGGTTTCAATACGGTTAAACAGTTCGCTTGCCGGTAAATATTTATCGGTATTTGTTTGTAAACGATTGCTCAGATATTTAAAAAATACACTTTTGTTGGGCACTGTTTTTAATGCACCGCTGGTAATTGCATTCCGGCTCTTTAATTTATATTTTTTTTGTATTGATTTTGATGCACCTTGTAAAACACTGCGCGTTCTGAAAATTCCACCGCTAAAACAAGCATCTGCCAAAAGTAAAGTGTGTTTGGAATTTACTTTGCGGATATTGTCCACCAAAACACTATTGTAGAGCCATGCATCGGTGTAGCCCAATTCTGCATCTTTCGGCAACCAGTAACCTATTTCACTGGTCTCGTCCCAATTTCCGTGTCCGGCATAAAAAATCAAAAAATTATCATTTTCGGTAATAATTTTTGAAAAATCATCAAATGAACGAATTACTTGGCGGTAAGTAGGATTAAGTAATAACTTAATATTTTCCGCATCAAAAGTATAGTTTTGGGTGAGTATATTGTATAATTCCTGTGCATCAGCAGTGGGTTCTCCCCGTAAATCAGGGATTTTCGGATCGTCATAATCACTTACACCGATAATCAGCGCATAATATTTTCCCGTTTCACCTAATTGTGTATTGCCGGCAGTAGTTGTTCCATTCGTAATTGTAAAAGATTTAGTTGCTGTAGCTCCTTTTTTATCTATAGCTACAATAATAATAGTATTAGTCCCTTGCTTTATAGGGATTTCTGCACTAAAAAAGCCCTTAGCGCTTAATTGGGCATCTACATTATTAATAAGTACCCTCTCGATACCGTCTTCATCGGTAGCAATTCCTTCAACATTTAATGAAGTGGAGCTTGAAATTATTTTAAACCCCCTTTCCAATTGGGGGTGTGTAATAATAATCTCAGGAGGCTTATTATATGAATAGCTTTGATTACCCGATATTTCTATTGATTTTATATAAGCATAATCAACTTGTCCGTTATCTTCGGTGTTTTTTAATGTAATAATATTATTGCCTTGATTAAGATAAGTTTTTATATCGAAAACAGCATAAGCATAAGTTCCGTTAATCCCTAAACCGTATTCGGTTAATGATTGAGTATCGACAATAGTACTTCCATTAATTTGAACCAAAAAATCGGTAAAATCACCATCATTATCATCATCAACATCGGTACCGTAAATTTTCAGTTTAAGTTCATCATAATCTGCCGAATTTGATAGTGTAAAAGCAATTTGTTGTTCTGCTTGACTATTAAAACGTTTTGACAGTAAATACGGAGTATTTACCTTCAATTGATTGCTTACCGGCATACTCCCTGTACTTATTTTTATACTTCCGATAAATACATAGTCCAACTGACCTTCAATCTCGGTATTTTCAAGGATAATCTCATTTTGCCCTTGATGTAAATAGGCGCCAATATTGAACGATAAGTCCTGAGACCTGCCATCGACACCAAAACCTTTATCACGTAAAGGCTCAGCATTAAACAAGCTGTTTCCGTTTACACTGATAGCAAAATCAGTATAATCGCCATCCTTGTCATAATCTGTATCATAACCGCTTAAAATAAGTTGTGCATTACGTGCAGCCGACAAATCATAAACTCCAAAAGTATATTTTCGTTTTGTTTGACAGGTAAATTTGTGCCCGATATATTTTGACTGATTAAGTATTATAGGGGTATTATTACTATAAGTGTTATTCGTTGAATTGCTTGTTGCAATTTTTACCCACTCAATATAGTTATAATCGCGTTGATCACTGTTTTCTGTATTTTGTAAGACCAAAGTGTTTTGCCCTTGCCGCACATACTGTGAAATATCAAATTTAACTTGACTTCTGCTTCCATCTTTACCCAAGCCGTATTTTGTAAGTTCTTGGGCATAAACAATTTCCTGCCCGTTAATTAAAACGGCAAAATCAGTATAATCACCATCGTTGTCATAATCATAATCTGTACCGTAGATTATTATATTAACAGGATTAATTATTTGTGATGTAGATAAATAAAACGTATAGC
>JAKIUH010000345.1 GCA_021647685.1 Bacteroidales bacterium | reverse complement strand
AATTAGTATCCTTACGGATTTTTAGTTGAATATTTTCCGGTTTTTCTATTGAAATTACTTCAATATTTCCACTGTCAAAATTTGCTGATATTTTCATTTTTAAATTTTTATATTGTTAAAATTTACCGGTTTCGACTATTCGTCATTTTTCATTTCTAAATTCTCTTGCTGTTCTTCTTTGAAAAAATTTTCGAGTATTTTATTGTAGATTTCCGGATTACTTACATAAGGAAAATGCCCTCCATCGTGAATTGTTTCTACTTTTGCTTCGGGATATAATTCTTTTAGTTTTTTCCGTAAATTTTTATTTACCAATGGGTCATTGTCCGACTCGATAATCACTTTAGGGATTAAGTCTGTTTTTTCGACATCAAATTTATCGATGACACAATAATAACGTGCAATAAACTGTTCCTTAGTCATTCCGCCCGAGTATTGTTCGGTCATGAAAGCTTTAAGTACAGGTGAGTTATCGGCTGCCGGCAATACACCTTTTGATAAGCCTTTTCTCAATATCCACATTACCATCCATTCAGGAGCTGTTTTAAACAAACTTTCTTTGCTTTCATTTTCTTGTTTTATCTCATCGTTCGGTGGGAACGTGTTACCAAACACTACCTTTTCAATACGCTCAGGGTACATACTTGTAAGGTACTGAGCAAAATATCCGCCAAGCGAACTACCTATCACAATAACTTTTCCAACACGTTCATTATCGAGTATTTCAATTACTGTATTTGCCATTTGTTCCAGATTATTCACAGGAGGATAAGTTACACTAATTATCCGGTATTTATCTTTAAAATAATTGATTTGTTGCCACCATATATCATAAGCACCTCCCATACCGTGAAGGAATAAGATGGTTTGCTCGCCGGAACCTATTTTTAAATAAGTCCATTCTACGCTGTCAACAGTAATTTTATTAAGGGGTAGTTTACGAAATTCTTTTAATGATTTACTAATTTTATCGTCCTTACCGTAAATATCAAAAAACGATTGTTTTTTTGAAACGCTTAAGTAGAAAATAAAAACACCAATTGCGACTACTCCAAATATTATCAGTACATTTTTCATGGATAAAATAATTTTAATTACAATTTGCTTATTACGGGTTTACAAATTTACATAATTATTCCCTTTATTCTAAACAGCACTTTGTAAAATAATAATATTATTTGCACTTTTACAAGCAAACAAAAATATGAAAAATGAAAAGTAAATTTTATTTAACAGTATTGGCATTTGCTCTAATATTTAGCTTAGATGTGAATGCACAAATAAACAAAGGAAATTTAGCACCGGATTTTGCAGCGAACAATCAAAACGGTGAACTTTGGAAATCAAGTGATTATTACGGCAAAAAATATTTAGTAGTTTATTTTTATCCGGCAGCTATGACTTTCGGATGTACAAAACAAGCTTGCAGCTACCGCGATATTGAAAAAGAATTAAAAGATTTAGGTGTAGAAGTAGTTGGAATAAGTGGTGATGCCGTGAAGAATTTAAAAATTTTTGAACAAGAACATCATCTGAATTTTACTCTATTATCAGATATTCAAGGGGTTATAGCACATAAATTTGGCGTGCCTGTATCGGAAGGCGGTACTATTAAAAAAGAAACCGCAAAGGGAAAAATTGAATTGCCACGTGCAGTTACTACCAAACGCTGGACTTTTATTATTGATAAAAATAAGAAAATTGTGTATATTGATAAGGGGGTAAATCCAATGAATGATAGTAAAAATGTACTGTCATTTATTAAAGACTTGGAATGATATCCGGTTTTAAAAAAGCAATTAGCTAAAAACCATTTGGTTTTTAGCTAATTTTTAAGTAATACAAGATATCTATAAATTCTTAAAATAACATCTTGCGCGCTTGTGTTGTCTGTATTCAAATTTTTTCCAAAGTAAATTAACATTATAATTATCTTCAAGCTCTCTGGTAGTTTCAATATTGGTTATACCATTTTTAGTAAATGTTTTGTAAAATTCATTAAAAATAATGGAATGAATACCTTTATTCTGAAAATCTTTTTTTACGGCAATCAGTAATGTATCAACGGTATCATTATTTTTTAGTGCATTCATAATGTACAAAAAACCAAAAGGAAATAACTTTCCCTTTGCTTTCTGCAAGGCTTTTGAAAGTGATGGAGTGGCAATACCGAAAGCAACTAATTTTTCAGAAGAATCTACAATAATTGTAACGTATTCGGGTTTAATAAACTTGATAAATTCATTCTTAATATTTTCAATTTGTTTGGGTGTTAATTCCGTAAATGCATATAAACCCTTATATTCTTTGTTTAATAATTTAAATATTTCGTCAGAATAGTTCATTAATTCCCTTTTGCTTTTTGGTTTAATACTGGATAATTTAAACCTTTTCTTCAACAAATCGGGTAGTCGAACGAAATTATCAGGTAAAGTTTCAGGTACTTTGACATTAAACTCTATCCAATCAACTTCTTTATGAAAACCAATTTTTTCAATAAGTTTTGAGTAATACGGATAATTGTAATGAGAGAAAGATGTTGGAATTTCTTCAAAACCTTCGGTTAAAATGCCCGAGGCATCAAAAGATGAAAATCCCAAGGGACCATGAATAAGTTCGGCATTGTGCATTTTTCCCCACTTTTCAACAACAAGTAAAAGTTCTTTTAAAACATTTTCATCTTCGATAAAATCCAACCAACCAAAACGAACGTATTTTTTATTTTGAGCTTCATTATAACGATGGTTTATTATTCCGGCAATACGCCCAACTATTTTATTATCTTGAAAAGCAAGCCAATATTTTGCTTCGCAAAATTCAAAAGCAGGATTTGTTTTTGCTGATAAAGTATTCAATTCTGCACGATGTAATGCAGGCACATAATATTTATTTCCTGAATATAATTTATCCGGAAATTTTATAAAATGCTTTAACTCTTTTTTCGTTGTTATTTCTTTTATCTTTATTTCCATAGTTAATAATATAGTTACTACTTAGAATTATTTTCACAAATTAATCAGGCATTTCTGCGTTCGTGTCATGTCAAGCATATTTTAGTCACACCAAGTTTCGTCCTTTTTGCCTTGTTCTACACAAAAAGAACTTCAACTTATAGGACACAACATACTTGACATAACACTTGGTTTATACTGATATTTGTCTTTTTTGTTACGAAAATAGTCTGCAAATTTAAGGATTTATTGTAAAAAGTATATTTTTTTAGTTTTTCATTGCTTGATAAAAAACTTCTTGTACTTTAGGACGAATATTCATATCAATAAATTTCTTGTTTTTTTCCAAATATCTCAAACATTCATTTTTCACGGTTATAAACAAGTAACCTTCAATGTTATCGACATTCATTATTTTTTGTCGATTTTTAAATATTTTGATGAGCACTTCAGAAATAACATCTTCAGCAAAGTGATGTTGTTTTACATAGAAAATGGCAATTTTAATAAACTTAGGATAATAAATATTGAAAAATTCATTGTAAGCAGATCTGCTTTCCTCTTCAACAATTTTCCTAAATAAACTAGCGGTAGTATTTTTATCGATATGCATAATTTAATTGAAACGAATTTTAAATGTAGTGGAATATTTCAAACAATTCAATAATGCAAGTATTTTTTCTATTCCATTTTATCCAAAATTGCTTTTAGTGACATCTTCACGACAAAAATGTCGTACTAAATATACAATTCGATCATGTGTAAATATTGGTTATTTTAAGTACTTTCTATTGCTACAATAAGTTTGTAATTATTCTTTAACCAAAGAAAAAAATGATAAAGCTTAAAATTTGTAAATACTGAGGATAATATTTTTCAGTGCATTCGTAACCAATTTGGTAATCTGATTTCCTTTCTCAGCAGAGGATTTATTCGGGTCCCCATAAACTCCATTGCCTGTCATTGCTTTCATACTTCTATAAATGGATGCCTTTACTCCTCTTATCATATCTCCTTCTGCCCAGTCATAATTTTTGATGTTTTTGACGCCTTCAATTTTATCAAGCTTTACCAAAGTTGGATTTATATATAGCATTAATGATGTTTCAAATTCTCCAGCATGCCCCACCCCACCAGGCCCTGTTTCGGTCAATTTAAATAGTTCACTGTTAACCAATTTCCACCAGGTGGCAAAAACAACTTGAATTTGAGGATTCTTTGCTCCAAACTTTTCTAACAATAGTTGTCCAATAGCAAGATTCCCCCCATGACTGTTAAAAATAATTATATTATTAAATCCATGTCGGACAACCGATGACAAAATATCTTCAGCCTGCAGCAGAAATGTTTGATGTCTAATAGATAAAGTCCCTGCAAAATCCATATGGTGCTCAGAGCATGCAATACTCATAATGGGCAAAATCAAAACTTTATCAAGTATTTCATTATTAATGTCATTGCAAAAATGCTCACCAATCAATCGATCAGTTGCAAGAGGCAAATGAGGCCCGTGCTGCTCTGTAGCAGAAACAGGAAATATCACTGGAATATCTCTATCCAATGCATTTATCTCCGGTGAAGTAAGTTGATCCCAAATCATTTTTTTATAGCCCAAATTTCTATCTCTACCAATAATGTACCTAACAATCCAGTTTGAACTGCCGTTCTAACCGGCAGAGGTTCTTTAAAATATTCTTTATACACCTTATTAAATCGTGGCCAATGATCCAAATCTTTCAGATAGACATTGACCTTAAAAGCATCATTTAAACTTGCCCCTCCGGATTCCAATTGAGTCTTGCAATTCTCCAGGGTCAGCTTTGTTTGCTCCTCAATGGTATCTCCGATTATTTCTCCTTCTTTATTAATTGCAGCCTGGCCACAAATTACCACCAATTGCCCGGGGTTAATTTTTAGAACTGGTGAATAGGGCCCTGCCGTTGCATGT
>JAKIUH010000344.1 GCA_021647685.1 Bacteroidales bacterium | reverse complement strand
ACCTGTACCCATCTTGCTGTTTTAAAAAAAGGAGAAATTTTAAGAAAAGGAGCAATTAGCGAATTATTGAAAGTTAAACGAAGTTTAATTGTTTCTTCCGAAGAAAACGAACGTTTGTTTGAGCTCCTGGTACGTTCCGGTTTATTTGAAAAAGTGGATAAAGATGAGGAACTCATCTATATTGATTTAGCCGAAAATATGAGCCCGAAAGAAGTAAATGAGTTTGCTTTTAAACACAATATTGTACTTACACGTTTTGAAATGCATGAAAAATCCTTAGAAACTGAATTTTTAAAAATGGTAAAATGAACCGCTTGCTAAAACTAGAACTCATTAAATTAAAATATTACCCAACTTTCTGGATTTTAACGGGAATTGCATTTGGCTTTTATGTTTTAATACTCTACGCAGGTACTCAAATTAATTTTAATATTGAAGGTATTGATTCGCAGGTTTATTTGCGTTTTCCTGTAGTTTGGCAAAGCATGGCTTATTATTCAAGTTGGTTTAATCTGTTATTGGCTCTTTTAATGATAATTTTAACAGCCAATGATTTTGTTTTCAGAATTTTTCGTCAGCATGTGATTGATGGTTTAACGAAACAAGAAATTTTTATTTCAAAATTGCAATTAATTGTGCTTTTTGCTTTTGTTGCTTTTGCCGTGAATTTTTTAGCAGGCTTTTTTGTAGGGAGTATTTTTACTGCCGGTTACGATTTATTTTTTAGTGATTTTTATTTTGTACTGCTCTATTTTATCAATGTAATCGGCATTATGTCTATTGCGTTTTTGATTAGCGTTTTATTAAAAAATACCGGTGCATCAATTGTTGTTTTTATTGGAATGTACTTGTTTGAATTAATTCTTCGCGGATATTTTGTTTTGATGAGTTTAGATTTTGGAAATTTTTTGCCTTTTAAAGTATTTTCCAATTTATGTCCTGCTCCTTCGTTAAAAAAGATGATTAGTGACCCACTGATAAAGCAATCCATTGAACAATCCATACAAAGTTCCTATAATTGGGAAATGTCTGTGGGTATGAATGCAACTGTTGTATTACTTTATATTGTTTTGTTTTTGTATCTTAGTTATTATCTTTTACAGAAAAGAGATTTATAAATGGCTTTTTCGGTAAAAATACTGGATTTTTTAAAAAATATTCTTCCTTCCCCCTTTAGTATTGCCATAATATTAACGGTAATTAGCTTTTTATTGGCAATTTTATTTGACAATTCGCAGGCTGTTTCTCTTTCGTATGCCTCTAAACTTATCGGTTTTTGGGAAAAAGGATTTTGGGAATTACTTGCTTTTTCAACACAAATGATGTTGATTTTGGTTCTTGGGCATGCTCTTGCACTTACTCCATTAGCAAGCCGTTTTATTAATTTTATTGTAAGTTTTTGCAATACAAATGCTAAAGCAGCAGGTCTGGTAACTGCTTTAACTGTGATGCTCAGCCTTTTTAATTGGGGACTGGGTTTGATTTTTGGTGCAATATTGGCACGCAAAGTTGGTGAAGCTGCTAAAAACAAAGGAACAGACTTGAATTATCCCTTAATTGGAGCTGCAGGATATTCCGGCTTAATGGTTTGGCACGGTGGGTTTTCCGGTTCTGCACCCTTAAAAATTGCCGAAGAAGGACATTTTTTATCAACCTCAATAGGACAAATACCGATTAGCGAAACCATTTTGTCGCCTATGAACATTAGTGTAGCAATTGCTTTAATAGTAATCTTGCCGTTTGCTATGTATTTAATGGCTAAAAAAGCCGGAACCAAAGATTTTGTATTACCTGTAAACAATGTTGCCGATGGTTTAGCTGTTGAAAAAAAGCCTTTGGGAGCTGAAAAATTAGATGCTTCAAAAATTTTTGCACGAACTTTTGCCTTACTTTTTATTATTCCTTCAATAATTAAAATTGTGAAAGCTGATGATTTGAGCTTTTTAAATTTGAACTATATAAATTTTCTGCTTTTTGGCTTGGCTTTGTTTTTTCATGCTACGGTTAAGGATTTTTTGACTGCGGTAAATAAAGCAATTTCAGGAAGTGCAGGTATCCTAATTCAATTTCCCTTGTATGCCGGAATTATGGGAATCATGAAATATTCAGGGCTTACTGCTGTATTTACAGGATATTTTATTGAGCTGTCAAGCAGTTTTATATTTCCTGTTTACACTCTAATAAGTGCAGGCATTGTAAATATTTTTGTACCCAGCGGTGGGGGACAATGGATTGTTCAAGGTCCCATTATTGTTGAGGCTGCTAAACAATTAAATGTTCCTGTTGAAAAGGCGGTTATGGCACTTGCTTACGGAGATCAACTTACAAATATGCTTCAACCGTTTTGGGCGTTGCCCTTGTTGGGAATAACCGGACTTAAAGCCAAAGAACTCATTCCTTATACTTTGTTTTTAATGATTATCGGTTTTGTACTGTTTGTTTCTGCCTTGTTATTATTTTGATTTTTGGCATAAGTATTGACTAATAGGCAAGGCATTATAAAAATGGTGCTTTTGCGTATTATTTGCATGACATTATGTCTGTTTGTGGGGCTTGTGTTGTCAAAATTTCATTAATCATGTAATTTTTACAGGATTTTATTAAAGAAAAAGAGACTATGTATTTTAAAAAAGACAATAAAAAACAAATAATAATATCAGGTATGATGGATATGGATTCTGATTTCATTCCAATATTATCGGACGGTGATAATGAAAGTATTGACGACAAAGAAATGCCTGAAGTATTACCGATTTTACCCTTAAAAAATACGGTATTGTTTTCAGGAATTATCGTTCCCATTTCCGTAGGGAGAAAAAAATCCTTACGATTAATAAAATCGGTATATAAAAAGAACCGTATTATTGGTATTTTAACCCAAAAAGACAGTAAAATTGACGATCCGAAACCGGAAGACTTGTATCGTGTAGGTACTTTGGCTCAAATTATCAAGGTTTTGGAAATGCCCGATGGTTCTACTACTGTAGTCATTCAAGGCTTCAAACGTTTTTTTGCTACTGAATTTACCAAAGAAAAACCGTATTTGCATGCGCGGGTAATGGAACTTCCCGATATTATTCCGCCTGAGAATGATGCTGAATTTGAAGCGATTACCGCTTCTTTGAAAGATTTATCTATTCGCATAATTGAACTCTCGACACATATTCCGCAAGAGGCGGTTTTTGCTTTAAAAAATATTGAAAATCCACGATTTTTAATCAATTTTATTTGTTCAAACAGCGATATTCCCGCACAAGATAAGCAAAAGCTGCTTGAAACTGATGATTTAAAAGAAAGAGCTGAAAATTTATTGGAATATTTAAGTGTTGAAGTTCAAAAATTAGAGCTTAAAGATAATATCCAAAATAAGGTAAAATCAGACATAGAACAGCAGCAAAAAGAATATTTCTTGCATCAGCAAATGAAGGCTATCCAGAACGAGTTGGGTACCGACCCCGTTGATCTGCAAATTGAGGAATTACGAAAAAAAGCCGAAGGTAAAAAATGGTCGAAAGAAGTTGCTGAAGTTTTTGAAAAAGAAATTCTTAAACTGCAGCGTACCAATCCTGCATCGCCGGAATACGGAAATAACATAACTTATTTACAAACTTTGGTAGATTTACCTTGGAACGAATATACCAAAGATAATTTTGATTTGAAACGTGCCCAAAAAATCTTGGATAAAGACCACTTTGGATTAGAGCAAGTAAAAGAACGGATTTTAGAGCATTTGGCTGTTCTAAAATTAAAAGGAGACTTGAAAGCTCCGATTATTTGTTTGTTAGGACCTCCGGGAGTTGGTAAAACATCTCTGGGAAAATCCATTGCCACCGCTTTAAATCGGAAATTTGCCCGTATTTCCTTGGGTGGCTTGCATGATGAATCAGAAATTCGAGGACATAGAAAAACTTATATTGGTGCAATGCCGGGCAGGATTATTCAAAGCATAAAAAAAGCAAAATCATCAAATCCGGTTTTTATTTTAGATGAAATTGATAAAGTAGGCAATGATTTCAGGGGCGATCCATCATCGGCATTGCTTGAAGTTTTAGACCCTGAACAGAACAGTACTTTTTATGATAACTATCTGGAATTAGAATATGATTTGTCAAAAGTAATGTTTATTGCAACGGCAAATTATATTGGTAATATCAGTCCTGCTTTGCGTGATCGTATGGAAATTATTGATATTAGCGGTTATTTGCTTGAAGAGAAAGTGGAAATTGCCAAAAGACATTTATTGCCCAAGCAATTAAAAGAACATGGTTTAAAAAAATCGCAATTATCATTAAATAAAAATGTACTTGAAAAAATTAACCTTCACATTCCCTTTTATAGAGGTCTGAATATAAATGGTGAAAACTACAACAATGCTGGAGCCTCTGTCACTCAGGAGTTAGGCTGCATACTGGCTCATGCGCATGAATACATAGTGCTACTTACTGAGGCTGGAATAGATGCGGAGAAAATAATTCCAAAAATGCAATTCTCTCTTGCTATAGGCTCAGATTACTTTTTGGAAATTGCAAAATTAAGAGCATTTAAATTGTTGTGGAGGCAGCTTTCACAGCAATATACCAACAAGGTTCATCCCCCCTTCATCCATACAACTTCTTCTGTTTGGAACATGACAATCTACGATCCTTACGTCAATATTCTTCGCACCACAACCTCTGCCATGTCTGCTATAATAGGCGGATGCGATAGTTTGAATGTAAAATCATTTGACACAACTTACAACAAGGGAAATGAATTCTCGCAGCATATTGCAAGAAACATACAACATATAATTAAAGAAGAAGCCCATTTTGATAAAGTTATTGACCCTTCAGCAGGTTCTTAGTACATTGAAGTATTGACAGATGAACTTGCAAAAAAATCGTGGACATTTTTCCAAAAAATAG
>JAKIUH010000343.1 GCA_021647685.1 Bacteroidales bacterium | reverse complement strand
ATGTAGTTATTTTGCTTATTAATATAGTCTTTCGGGTCCATCTGCCTTTTCTTATTTATTTCAAATTGCTTAAATATTTCTTGCTCTTCTTTTTCCAATTCATCTTCATTTTCGGCTTTTCCATTATGATAAACAATTTCTTTTAAAACTTTACCGTCTGTGTCGTAATAAATCCACTTACCGTCCATTAAATCATTTTTGTACTGACCTCTTATTTTTAAACGACCGTTTTGATAATATACATAATAAACAGAGTTACGCACACCCATATCAATTTTTGTCTCCAAACGTTTTTTACCGTTTTCGTAGTATTGCCTCCATACCCCGTTTTCTACATTATCTTTCCAGTTTTTTTCTTCAGACATTTGACCGTTACGAAAATAGGTTTTTGATTGACCGTTCTTTTTGCCCATAGTGAAATTTTCTTCGGCAACTTTCGCCCCTTTGTCATAGTATTTCCACAATCCATCTTTCAATTTCCCGTAATATTTTCCTTCACCAATTAATTCTCCATCTTCATCATAAAGTTTAGCATCCGCCCAATCACCTTTATCATCATAAATCAAAAAGGCATAAAGTTTACCGTTTTCATGATATCTTTTGTACTCTCCTATGGGTTTATCATCTTTAAATGTTACTTCGTAAGCAGTTACGCCATTGCGGTATTTTTTTGTCCAAAAGCCTTGCTTTCTACCTTGTTCATCCACTTGATTCACTTTTTTTTGCTGTGTATTTAATCCAAGTTTTGATTCGGGATTATCTTGATATTCAGGATGAAATTCAATAAATTGTACCGTTGTATCGCCATATATTTTTGCCAAATAATCATAAGCAAATTTTGATTTTTCTTTATTCTCTCCATAATAAAGCCTGTTAGCATAAGATTTAGTACTGTCTTTTAAGGCTGCATAAAATGTTTCAAAATCAGCATTTATCATTCCCTGTTTATCGTATTTCTTTGCTTTACCGGCATATTTTAAACTGTTGCGTAGTGTTTTCGACTTAATTTTTTCGTCTGCTTTTTTAAATTGTTCAAAATAGGATTTTGCCACAAACAAATTAGCATAAACAGATTTTGGATTTTTCTTCAAAATTTTTAATGATTGTTCAATACATTTGTCATAATCTTTCTTATCGTATAGTGTTTTCAATTTTTTTTCATCCTTAGTTTGTGCAAACATTAAGCTTGACAAAAATAAACTAATCAATAGTACTGTAATTTTATACATAAAATGATTTTTAAATAAATTTTACCGGATTTACTTTTATATAACTAATTTTTCAATAAAATATTATACCCTAACAAAACGCACCGAAGGTCTAAAGACCTGTGGACAATTTATAAATAGTTCGGAGACGATACCTTTAATACACATATAAGATATTTTTATCGAACATAGAGCGTTGATATGCTATTTTAACTCAAATTCGGCACTGTATTTTTTACCATTAAGTTCTATTTCCACCGTATATTTTCCTTTTCGAAGATAATAGCTGCCATTGTCCGCCTGTTTTAAAGATATTTCTTTTTTACCTTTTTTACGATTTTGATTTAACCAAGTTTGATATTTTTTCAACACTTTTTTGTCAAAGCTTAAATCATAAACAACAGGATTTAAGCCTATATCCAACTGATAATCAAACTCTTTTAATATTAAATCATTTCCGTTTGTAATTTGCACTTTTACTTTTTGATATTTTTTTGAATAAACCATAAAATGAAATGTTTCATAAGTCGAAGGTGAATTTTTCCACCAATTGGTATTTCCCCAATTACTACTGCTACGAACCGGCTTATGTTCAAATACAATGATTTCTTTTTGTAAATTTTCTTCGGTAAGCTGTTGTAATGCGTTTACATCAGCAATAAATATTGAACGTCCGTGTGTTCCGATAATTAGCTCTTTTTCACGCGGATGAATGGCTATATCGTGAACACTTACATTAGGTAAATTTTTATCCAAAGTCATAAAAGTTTTGCCTCGGTTTAAAGACACATAAATACCGTTATCCGTGCCTACATACAATATATTTTCATTTTCAGGGTCTTCTTTCACAACATTTATAGGTTCTGCAGGCAAATCTGTTCCTATTTTCTTCCATGTTTTGCCAAAATCTTCAGAAACATACAGGTAGGCATTAAAATCATCCCAACGGTAACCGTTTAAAGAGACATAAACCCTTTCTAATTTGTACTTAGAAGCCGTAACGCGCGACACCCATAAATTTTGCGGTAAATTATCCGAAATTTTCGTCCAATTATAACCGCCATCATCACTACGGTGGATTAAACCATCATCCGTACCAACATAAATAAGCCCGAAACGCAAGGGCGATTCGTCTATTGTTGTTAATGTTCCGTACGAAACATTACCTTTTTTACCTCCTTTGGTCAAATCCTCCGAAAGGGTTTCAAAATGCTCCGCTTTATCCATTGAGCGATGAAACTTATTGCTACCCATATAAATTATGTCCTGATTGTGTTTTGACAAAAGAATGGGCGTTTGCCAATTCCAGCGCAAAGGACGCTCACCCAATTCATGCTTTGGATGAAAATAGTGAAAATCACCGTTTTTTTCGTTTACACGATAATAATGACCAAATTGATAACCTGTGTAAACCGTTTCGTTATCACGCGTATCAATTTGTACCTGCATACCATCTCCGCCCATAATGGACTTAAAAGCATAGTGCCCGCTTTGGTGCCAAGCCGGATTTTCACGATTGTTTGAAGGACCGCGCCATACACCGTTATCTTGCAAGCCGCCATATACACGATAAGGTTTTGCCATATCGTAGTTTACACTGTAAAACTGCCCAACAGAAGGTACATTTACTTTACGCCAGTTTTTACCGTCATCATAAGAAATATTCAAACCTCCATCGTTTCCGTTAAACAATAAACCTTTGGTTTTAGGGCTTACCCAAAGCGCGTGATGGTCGGCATGTACATTTTCGCATTGCAAGGAATAAAAGGTTTTTCCTCCATCATCTGATTTTAATATCGGCACACCCATAATATACACCTCATCACTGTTCCAAGGCGATACACGTACTTGGGCAAAATAATACCCGTAAGTAAAAAACACATTATCAATATATTTTTCATGAGTTTTATACCATGTTTTACCGCCGTTATCCGAGCGATACAATTCGGCACCTATAGGGGGCGTTTCAAATAACTCGGCATTGGCATCTTCAAGATATTCTACCAAAGCAATAGGTTTTAATTCACCTTTATTCACCTGCTGTTTAATACTTTTTGCTGTATGCTTTTTCGGAAAATCATTTTCTCTCAAAAAATCATCAATTAATTTATCATCTAATTTCAAAAATTCTTTTTCTGAGATGTTTCTTAATTGATTTTTTGTAAGTTGATTCTCCTCTTTTTTCTTGTCCTCTTTTCTTGGACTTTGATTATCCAATATTGCATAAATTATTTGTGGATTTTGTACGGAAACAGATAAGCCGATACGCCCCACATATTCACCGTTGGGGAATCCTGATTTACCTCCGCTTATTTTTTTCCATGTCTCACCCCCATCGGTACTTTTATAAATACCGCTGCCTTTGCCGTTTCCTTTAAAGTTCCAGGCTTTGCGGTCGCGTTGCCACATTGCTGCATAAAGTATATCAGGATTTTCAGGATCAATGACCAAATCAACTGCACCGGTGCTGTCGTTTACAAACAAAGTTTTTCTCCATGTTTCACCACCATCTTCTGTTTTATAAATACCCCTTTCTGGATTTGATGAATATAAATGTCCAAGGGCAGCTACCCAGACCGTATTGGGTTTATCGGGATGTATAACTATTCTACCGATATGATGTGTTTCAGGCAAACCCAAATATTGCCATGTTTTGCCTTTATCCATACTTTTATATACACCATTTCCTGCATAAGACGAACGACTTGAGTTTACCTCGCCGGTGCCTACCCAGATGGTTTCGTCATGTTTCCAATCTACGGCTATATCACCAATTGTTATCACCGCTTCGTGGTCAAATACCGGCTTAAAGGAAAGTCCGCGGTTCTCTGTTTTCCACAATCCACCGGATGCATAAGCAAGATAAAACTCACTTGGATTATCGGGGTTTACCGAAATATCAGAAACTCTTCCACTCATTACCGTTGGTCCTATTGAGCGAAATGATAGCTTGTTTAATAACGAAGACTCTTGTAAAAGGATTCTATTCGTATATCCTTCTAAACGTTCAATATTTATGCTTGGCAAAGGGTTTGTTTGTGACCATAAGCCATAGGTAACAAATTGCAAAGCAATTAATAAAGTGATTTTTTTTATAATTTCCATTTTAAACAGGTTTTAGTTGTTCTTCCTTTTTTTCAATACTCTGTAAAATTAAAAAAATGTTTTAAAAAAGTGGAACTTTCCGGCATATTTAAAGGTGCAGCTAAGTTAGCTATACTTTATATGCAACAATTAGTTGCTAAAACACGATAAATGCAAATCATATTTTAACTGCTAAGAACAGGAAGAACGCTAAACCCGCATCTGCAAATTAATAGATTAACACAGAAATCTTTCATCTGCGAAAATTGGCGTAATCTGTGGTTATTTTAAGACTTACGCAGATTTTTACTTTTTGAGGCTTATCTTAATTCTCATTAGATATCTGGTTTTGAGGCTCGTATAGCCTGTATAACGATAATCAACAAATTACAAATTCTACTATTGCACCTCGTATGAGGTGCAATAAATTATACCAATCAGCTATTTTTATCACTATTTCACATCTATGATGTGATTATAAAATTTTACACAAATTTTCACCTAAATTGAGCGGTTGGGAACAAAGAAAATGGCTAATGCTTTGGTGCTAAAAGATTTCTATAAATTTGGAAGACACCTTGTCGGTATCTGAGAAATTTTAGAAATTCTCTGAGTGCTAAATGATT
>JAKIUH010000342.1 GCA_021647685.1 Bacteroidales bacterium | reverse complement strand
AACTGCTAAATTACAGTATTCTTACTATTCATATCAAAAATAATCCTCTGTTCATAAAATTGGATATTTGTATCTTAAAATAATTTGTATATTTGATTTTGAAAATAGCTCAAAAATCACTTATTAATTATGAATATTGGTATAGCAATTGGTCGAATTGGTGGAGTTGATGGGGTTGCCTTAGAAACCGAGAAATGGATTGAAGTGCTTCAGCGTATGGGGCATCGAATTTTTATTATTTCCGGTGAATTTCAAAACTGGAAAATAAATCCCGAAAGAGATACATTAGTAAAAGAAATGTCTTTTTTTGACCCTTCTTGCCAGTGGGATCAAGAAAATGCCTTTTTTGAACCCGATGAAGACCCAATGGAACTTCTGTATCATGTAGATAATTACTCGAATATTATAGCAGGGCAAATGTTGGATTGGTTGCATAAAAACAAGATTGATGTACTTATTTCCGAAAATGCATCGGCTTTACCTGCCCATCTCTCAATGGGTTTGGCTATTAAAAAAGTAGTAACTCGTACACGAATAAAAACTATTTCGCATGACCATGATTTTGCTTGGGAACGTGGTGATAGATATGTTTCTCCTTTTCAGGAGATTAATGATTTTGTGGCAGATACTTTTCCATTGCGCGAGCCCAATGTTATTAATGCTGTAATTAATAGCAATGCAAAGAAAGATTTATGGGAAAAGTATGGCAAAGAGGCGGTAGTAGTGCCGAATGTTATGGATTTTGATAAGCCTTTTGGACAAAAATCAGAATCAAACGGAAATTTGCGTTACGAACTGGGTTTAAAAGATGATGATATTTTACTTTTTCAAGTAACACGGATTGTACGGCGCAAAGGTATTGAAACAGCTATTGAGTTAGTACATCGTTTGCAAGATCAGCGTATAAAACTGATAATAACCGGCAGTCATGCCGATGATGAAGGAAGTATTTACTATAATGAATTGGTTTCTTTAATCGATAAATTGGATTTAGATGAACAGGTAATTTTTGCAGCTCATATTATTAATCATAAGGGACAATTAGGTGGAATGGGAAATACTTATTCTTTATCCGATGCTTATGCTAATGCCAATTCTTGTACCTATTTCAGTACTTATGAAGGGTTTGGAAATGCTTTTGTAGAAGCGGTTTTGGCTAAAAAGCCTATTTATGTAAATAATTACAAACCGGTTTATTGGCCGGATATTGGAAGCAAAGGATTTAAAACTGTAATGATTGAAGATGGTATATTAACGGATCAAGCTGTAAATGATATTGCTGAAATTATTTATAATGAAAAACTTAATCGTGAAATTGCTGAGTTTAATTGGAAATTAGGCAAAAAATACTTCTCTTTTGATACTTTACAGGAAAAGTTAGAAGAGATTTTTCAAAAGTTCTAAACTTATATTTTTTCAATTTCGTCTTTTGAAAGTTTTGTTTTTTGCATAATAACCTCGACGGGAACACCATTTTCTTTTAGCGTTTTGGCTAAATCATAAATGATTTTTTGTTGTTCTTCTTTTAATTTTCGTTCTTGCTCTAATTTTAAGGCTGTTTTTTCTAATTCTTCTGATGTTTTTTCTAATTCTTCTGATGTTTTTTCAAGTTCTTCTGATGTTTTTTCAAGTTCTTCTGATGTTTTTTCCAATTGTTCAGAAGTTTTTTCAAGTTCTTGTTTAATAAAACTAATCGTATTATCTCTTCTAATGAGTTCTGCCAAATATTCATCTTCAGCATTCATTTGATCTTCAAGCTCGGGATTTTCAGCATCGGCAGCTTTAAGCCGGTTAATAACCCGTTCTAAAAATCCAGGAAAAATTCGTTTTACTAATAATAAACGATGTTTGTTCTCAGGGTTTTGTGCTTGTTGGTCAAAAAGTTTTAATAAGGAGTACAATTTTGTTTTGTATTCATTGCCTTCGTAGTCTTGTTTTTTGATATTACTAATGTTTGGTAATTGAACAACATAAATATCAAAACTCAAATTATCAATAAAATCATTAATTTTTTCTAATGTTTTTTCTTTAAAAATACCTGTTTTTATACGATTGGTTTTTATTAATAAATCATTAATCTCATTTTCTATTCTAAAATTTAAGATAAAAATAGGAATGAGCCGTATGGGTTTATTAATTTTTTCAACAATCTGGCTAACGGGATTAATAATTTCTTTTTCTTGTTTTTTTTGAAAATTAGCACTTATGTATCTTTTAAAGCGGAAAATATCACTTGCATGATTGGCTTTTTGAATCTCAATCATGATTAATTCTTCTTCGCCATCAGGTTTTTCAATTATTGCTGTAAAATCAAGGTGAAAAAGTTTAATGTCTTTTTCTGATCCAGGGTCTTTTATGCTTTCGGTATGTGAAACAGGTTCAAAAGTGAGCGTTTTTATTTTTTCGTTAATGAGTGTAGAAATAACAATTTTAGCACTTTCGGTATCTTCCATAAGATACTTAAAAACCACATCGTAAATAGGATTGGGAATAACAATATAATCGTTACTGTTTATATTTTGGTTAAAATTGCTCATTTATAATCGTTTTATAATACAAATTTACAATTTTTCTTTCAGATTTCTATATTTGGATTATTTTTTAACAGAATTTTCCAACAGATAATTATAAACTTCAAAATATTTTTTTGCTACAATTTCTTCGGAATATTCATTTTTTACTTTCTCTAATGCATTTTTACTTAAAATATTTTTTTGTGGATGATTTAAAATAAACTCAATTCCGTTTTTTAAATCATTAACTGACTTGTATTCGGCTAAATATCCATTTTTTTTATGTTCAATCATTTCAGGAATACCACCTGTGCGAAAAGCCAAAACAGGTGTTCCGCATGCCAATGCTTCCATTATTGTATTGGGCAAATTATCTTCAAGCGAGGGCAAAATAAATACATCTGCCGCATTATAAGCACCGGCAATAGCTTCAACTTTTGATAAAATGCCTAAGTGATGCACTTTATAGCTTAAGTTTTTAAATACCCGATTGTCTGACTTTCCAAAAGTGATAATTTCTATTTCTTGATTTTGATTTTCCGAATGGTAAATCTGTAATGCTTCAATTAAATATTTAAGCCCTTTACGTTTGTCGTTAATATTGGCTGCGGCAAACAACAATAGCTTTTTGTTGTTTGGAAGTTTTAATTTTTTTCTGATTTTTATTTTATCCGTAGGATAAAATTCTTCTGTATTAATTGGATTAGGAATGTTTAAAATCTTAAAGTTTTTTAAAAGTGCTGATTCTTGTGCCTTATCTTTTAACCATTTGCTGCAAGTAACAAAAGTGATATTGGCATTTTTAAAAATACTGATTTTCTTTTTTAATATCCGATAGGATAAATCTTTTTCTTTTGGATTTTTCAAAAACGGACAATTTCCGCAATTTTGTTGGTAATTAAAACATTCACCTGCATAATGACAACCACCTGTAAATGCCCACATATCGTGTAATGTCCAGACAATTGGCTTGCCGCTGTGTACAATATTTTTCAGGCTGTTTAACGATAAAAAACCTTGATTAAACCAATGTAAATGAATAATATCCGAATTTATAAAAGCCGGATGACGATGAATATTTTGTCCTGCACAAGCAGGCGAAAATGCAAAACGTAGTTCTTTTGAATGCTCAAAAGGTAAAAAATACAAACGTTCATAGGCAAAACGAATAAAGTTCAGTTTTTTTCTTATATGATTAGGGCTTAAATCGATAACTTTTTCATCGTTTGTTTTTTTTTCTTCTACCATTAAATGTGCATCAACATTCACTTTATTTAATGCAGTGTGTAAACGCTTACATGCTACAGCAGCTCCTCCTGTTTTATCCGATTTATTAACCAATAAAATTTTCATCGGCTCGAAAATATACCAAATATAATAGAGTGCAAAATAAATTTTTACTTTAAATCTCTTTAATACCTTAAATCTATTTAAAACGTAAGTTTAAATAAAAGAAATGGTTTTCAATACATGTTTAATTTCTATACATTTGCAAATTCATTTTTTAAATACTTGTAATGGCAACTTTTCTTTTTGATAAAATAATATTTGGTCCGGTAAAAAGCCGCAGGTTAGGTATTTCGTTGGGTATTAATTTATTACCTAATGATTCAAAGCTTTGTAATTTTAATTGTATTTACTGTGAATGTGGGTGGACACCGGATAAAAAAGATTTAAAAGCCGAATTTCATCCCAGAGCAATGGTGAAACAAAAATTGGATGAAAAATTATCCGATATGCTTGAAAAGGGTGAAGCTTTAGACGTAATTACTTATGCCGGAAACGGTGAACCGACCATGCACCCTGAGTTTTCAGGCATTATTGATGACAGTATTGAACTGCGAAATAAATATTTTCCGAAAGCACGAATTGCCGTTTTGTCAAATGCTACTTTAATTCATAAGCCTAAAATTGTTGAAGCATTAAAAAAAGTGGACGACAATATTTTAAAACTCGATTCAGGTATTGATGAAACAGTGAAGTTGCTCAATAACCCCTTGGGTTTTTATCGTATCGAAAATGTGGTAAAAAACATGAAACAGTTTGAGGGCAAATTCATATTACAAACTATGTTTGTAAAAGGCAGTTATGAAGGCAAAAAAGTTGATAATACCACCGAAAAAGAACTTGCGGCTTGGTTAAAATTAGTTAAAGAGGTAAATCCGCAATTAGTTATGATTTATACCATTGCACGCGATACGCCCAGCCCTGATTTGGAAAAAGTAAGCTATGACGAATTGAAATCAATCAGCTGGATATTAGAAAAAGAAGGTTTTAAAGTGCAAATTTCGGCATAGTATTTAGGGTACATAAAAATATTCGGCAATATCATCTTCTTTTGCAACTATATTTTCATAAATATACAGATGTTTTTTGGCAACCACCTTCCAAAAACGATGTTCGTTGC
>JAKIUH010000341.1 GCA_021647685.1 Bacteroidales bacterium | reverse complement strand
TATCGCAGACAGCATTCGCCAAGCCGATACCGGGGGCAATCTCAACCGAACCGCTAATTTTATGTATTTTTGCTTTTACTCCATTTTTTTCTAAAAATTTACGTAAAATATTGGGGTAAGATGTGGCAATTTGCAGGTCAGTCATATCGGCGATGGATTTATAATCATAGTTTTTATCTACCGCAATAGACAAACGGCATTTTCCGTAACCCAAACGGCGTATTTCGTCCACATTTTCGGTCTTTTCCCAAACAACATTTTGACCGACTATTCCTAAATCCGCAACGCCTGCTTCAACATATTCGGGGATATCATCATCGCGCAACAACAATACTTCCAAAGGGAAATTAGTAGCAGACATCTTCAGGTTACCTACTCCGTTTTCAAAACGAATACCACATTCTTTGAATAAATTAAGTGATTTTTCGCTTAAACGACCTTTTTTTTGAATGGCAATTTTAATTTTATTTTTCATTTTATGCTTATTATTTATATCTGATTTAGTAATAAAATTTAAAATAAAAAAGGCTTACCGAACCGGTAAGCCTTTTATGAATATTTTATGTATTAAAATTTACACATAATCCATCCGACCTACCTGCTTTGATAAGTAATGATGATGGATATGATGTAAAAAATTCTTCATTTATTGATTTTTTCTTTCATTTTGATAGGGCAAAGGTAAATAAAATTTTAAATTGACAAAATTAATTTAATATTTGTTTTGAAAACTATTTTTCAGCAGCTCGATATAAGATTTATCAATCTTTTTTATATATTTTATTTGATGAATTTTACGGTTTGATAATTATTTGTATATATTTGCAAAATGCTCTGCGGTTTCTTGCGGCAGGGATTGTAGCGGATAGCCCGCAAAAACCAAAAGGTTTGCAAAACACGCTAAAAAAGAGCGGCGGACACAGAGCTACTTTTTTAGCGATGTTTTGCCGTTTTGGTTTTGAGGACTATGAGCGGAAAGCCCGTAGCCGCCCTACGGTGAATTTAAGTATTAAAAGTTTTAGATGTAAATAAGCTATGAAGCAGGAATATGATTTGACCAATATCTTGATTTTTTTATTCAAAAGACGCAAAGCAATTGTTGTAATAACAGTACTTTCGGCTGTTGTGTCGATTGTGGTATCGCTGTTAATTGAGGAGGAATTTAAATCTTCGGTGGTGATTTATCCTGCTTCGACCAGTTCGGTATCAAAGGCGCTTTTAACAGATATGTCGCGTGCACCCAAAGATATTTTGAAATTTGGTGAAGAAGAAGAAACGGAACAATTGATGCAGATTTTGCAATCAAACGAAATAAAACAGCGTATTATTGTGAAATATGACTTGATGAAACATTATGATATTGACCCAAGTGATAAATTTGCACGGACAGAACTAAACAAGGAATATGATGATAAAATAAATGCACGAAAGACTCAGTATCAGGCAATTGAAATTACCGTATATGATACGGACAATGAAATGGCTGCGGCTATTGCTAATGATATTACACGCCTTCTTGACTCGGTATATAATAAAATTCAGAAAGACAGAGCTTTTAAAGCACTTGAAATTGTTGAGAATGAGTATTTGAAAGAAAGTAAACGAATTAAAATGCTTGAAGACTCATTGAGCAGTTTACGAAAAATGGGTATGTTTGATTATGAAAATCAGGTAATTATATACACAGAAAGTTATGCAAAAGCTGTTTCGGCAGGAAATGTGCAGAAAGCAAAGTTTTTTCAAGATAAATTGGATATTTTAGCTAAATACGGGAGTGTGTATAATTCTTTTTCTCAATTACATAAACTGAGTGTAGAACAATTAAATTTGCTGAAAGCAAAACTTGAAGAGGCTAAGGTAGATGCTTATCAAAAATTACCCCACAAATATATTGTAAACCCTGCTGAGATATCGGAAAAGAAAGCAAAACCGGTACGCTGGCTGATTGTTGTTATTTCAACTGTATCGGGCTTTATTTTTTCAATTTTTCTGCTTATGTTTTTGGAACAATTTAAAATTATTCGTGAAAAATTTGCGCATGAAAGCGTAGGGGATTTGGAAGATGATGTTTAATATGCATACACTTTGGTTAAATTGTTTAAAAATATCGAAATAGAAGCGGCAGACTTGTGGTTTTATGTAATTTCAGCAATATTTATCGGGCTGAATGCATTTTTTTTATTAAGCGGCTTTGAGTATTTTGCGTTCATTTCATTGCTGTTTGTTTTTGCATGGTTTGCATTGTTTGCTTACGATAAGATTTATTTTTTTATTATTTTTTTTACGCCTTTATCCATTCCTTTATCTGATTTTTACCGTTTGCCTTTTGATTTATCGATGCCTGCAGAGGCTATGATGATTGTGCTTACAGGTATTTTATTGGTAAATTTTATTTTTGGCAAAGGTTTTAAAAAGGAATATTTAAGAAATCCGATTGCCGTTTCGATTGCCGTATATTTAGTTTGGATGTTTTATACTTCGTTAACGAGCAGTATGCCCGCTGTTTCATTTAAGTTTTTTCTGGCTAAGATTTGGTTTATTATCCCGATGTATTTTTTTTCGATAAAGATGTTTGAAAACCGGAAGAATATCTTTAAGGCGCTTTGGTTGTATATTATTCCGTTTTTGATAGTAATTATTTATACGATTCACCATCATTTAAGCTATGGTTTGTATGATAAACAAGCATCGCATTGGGTAATGAGTCCTTTTTACAATGACCACACTTCGTATGGAGCAATGATTAGTATGTATCTGCCTGTTCTTTTTGGATTTTTATTGTTCGATAAAAAAAATTTACTTCGTAAAATACCGGTTTTTGTTTTATTGATAATTTTCAGTATTGCTTTGGTTTTATCCTACTCGCGTGCAGCCTGGATTAGTTTGGTACTTGCCTTAATGCTTGGATTGGTCATTTATTTTAAGATAAAATTCCGCTATTTATTAATTACGGGAATGGCTGTTTTGTCGGTAATTTATATTTACCGTTTTGAAATTATTGATCGCTTGGAAAAAAACCGTCAAGATTCTTCGGCTCAATTGAGTGAGCATATTCGTTCGGTTACGAACATTGCCACCGATGCATCTAACTTAGAACGTTTAAACCGTTGGAATTCTGCGTTTAGAATGTTTAAAGAAAAACCTTTTTTGGGCTGGGGTCCGGGAACTTATATGTTTCAATACGCTCCTTTTCAAATGGCACGAGATAAAACTATTATCAGCACCAATTTTGGTGATGGCGGAACGGCTCACAGCGAATATTTAAGTGCATTGATTGACAGTGGAATACCCGGGTTAATCTCCTTTTTATTAATGGTGTTTTTTATTTTACAGACAGGAATTAAAAGCTATCATCAAACTAAAGAGCGTAATTATAAAATACTCATTTGGTCGGTGTTAGTTGGTCTGATAAGCTATTTAATTCATGGTTTTTTAAATAATTTTTTGGATACTGATAAAGCGAGTGTTCCTTTTTGGACATTTGTAGCGATAATTTCGGTATTGCAAATAAAAAATCCTCAGCCTGGGGGAGCTGAGGATAAGTAAATTCAATATTCCATTCGGTAACTTTTATGAAAAAGGAAGAATACTAAATCAGGTACAAAGATATAAAAAAAAATTAAATTGTGTACGTTTTTGAACAGAATGTTCATTTTCGTACATGTTTTTTGACACAATATTAATTTTTATATACTAAACAAAGAAAACTGTTGATTTTATCTTTCAGACACTATTTTTTTTCTAATTTTACTGCAGTACCATAGGCCAGTAATTCAGCAGAGCCTTGCATTACAGTAGAAGTAGTAAAACGCATACATACAATTCCATCAGCACCTATTTCTTTTGCCTGTGCTATCATCCGATCGATTGATTGTTCACGTGATTCGGCTAACATTTTAGTGTATTCGGTAATTTCACCTCCTACAATGTTGCGTAAACCTGCCATTATATCTTTGCCTATATGACGCGCACGTATGGTATTTCCTTTTACCATTCCGAGGGTTTCTGTAATTTTATAATCTGCAAATTCATCTTGTGTTGTAATGAGTATTTTTTCCATAGCTATAATATATAATGATTTTTTGAGAAAAATTTAAATGCTAATTTTAAAAATCAAAATTTAGGACTTATTTATCTACATTTTTTGAGTAATAGTCGTCTTCCTTATTATTAATACGGTCTTTTACAACTTTTGCAAACAGAAAGCCTATTCCTGCCAGCACGATTAATCCGATTAATCCAAACGGAAAAGCTGCTACCATTCCCGCAATTATACCTAAAATCCAAGCAACTGCTATAATTGACAGCAATATGTATCCTAAACGTTCCATATAAGTTTAATTATTAATTGATTTACAAGTTACAAAAAAAAGTTTAGTAATTACACATATAATCCGTTTTGTTTTTACAAGGCAATAAAATAGTTTACACAATAAAGGAAAAAAGGGTATCTTAATAATACAAATTGAGTATAAGTTTTTAAGAAAATTCCTGCAAAGGTATGCTTAAATATATGTGAGTTCCGGAATTTACTTTACTCTCTATTTCTATCTTTGCATTCAGCTTATTTGCAAGTTTATCTACAATAGCTAAACCAAGTCCTGTACCTCTATAAAGTTTTTCTTTACTTTTTTCAATTTTTCTAAAAAAATCAAAAATATATTTTTGTTGGCTTTTGTCAATTCCCAGTCCTGTGTCTTTGACAAATATTTCTAACTTGAAATCAATAAGCTCAGAACTAAGCTTATATTTTTTTCCTTTCATCAGAATATCCTTGTCTTTTGCATTTATTCTATATCCAATTTCTATTTCACCTTTTTCAGTATATTTCAGAGCATTTTCAAGCAAGTTATTGATAATGTAACTAAATGCTTTTATATCTGAATAAATTAAAAATTTATTTAAAACAGGTAAGTGTAGGCGGCACTCTACTT
>JAKIUH010000340.1 GCA_021647685.1 Bacteroidales bacterium | reverse complement strand
AATATTTTTTGAAGTTTTAAATAATGATTTGAAAATTTACGTAAATCAAGTACGCCCATAGCAATCATTTCAGGATTTTTCCCGTTTGCAGAAATCAATCCGTAACCCATAATTGTTGTTCCCGGGTCAATACCTAATATAACTCTGTTATCTTTCAAATATATTTTTTTTATTGTTTATCTATCTGGCTAAATTAATATAATTTTTTGATGTCAAAAAAATAATAAATGTGGCAATATCGTAAGTAATTATTATTTTTGTGCAGTTTTGGGGGCATTTAACTCAGTTGGTTTAGAGTGTTACCTTGACAGGGTAGAAGTCACTGGTTCGAATCCGGTAATGCCCACAAAAAAATCTCCTGCATATTTTATGTCAGGAGATTTTTTGCTTAAAATGCTTTATGAGTTAAGTCTAAAAATCTAACTTTTCAGACTGCACTTTTTTACTAATATCTGTAATGGTCAGCTTTATAAGGACCTTGTTTAGGAACACCCAAGTATTCTGCTTGTTCATCGGATAAAACAGTAAGTTTAGCACCCACATGCTCTAAATGTAAACGCGCAACTTCTTCATCTAAGTGTTTCGGTAAACGATAAACATCAATTTCGTAATTATTTTTCCAAAGTTCTATTTGTGCCAAAGTTTGGTTGGTAAATGAATTACTCATAACAAATGATGGGTGTCCGGTTGCGTTTCCTAAATTCACCAATCTACCTTCTGATAATAAAATAATTGAATGTCCATCAGGAAAAATATATTGATCAACTTGTGGTTTGATATTAATTTTTTTGATCCCCGGATAGTTTTCAAGTTCTTCCACTTGAATTTCATTATCAAAATGCCCAATATTACAAACAATTGACTTATCTTTCATTTTAGCCATGTGCTCAATGGTAATCACATCTTTGTTTCCGGTAGTAGTTACATAAATATCACCTTCGGGCAAAGCATCTTCAACTGTAGTAACTTTAAAACCTTCCATAGTTGCTTGTAATGCACAAATCGGGTCAATTTCAGTAACCAAAACACGCGAACCATATCCTTTCATAGATTTAGCCGAACCTTTACCTACATCTCCATATCCACAAACAACTACAACTTTACCTGCCAGCATGATATCGGTAGCACGTTTAATGCCATCGGCTAATGATTCACGGCATCCGTAAAGATTATCAAATTTAGATTTTGTAACCGAATCATTTACATTAATTGCAGGGAATAATAATTTGCCTTGCTCTTTTAATTGATACAAACGATGTACGCCTGTTGTGGTTTCTTCTGAAACTCCACGTAATTTTTTAACTGCATTTGCCCACTTGCTCGGATTCTTTGATAAAGTAAGTTTCAAACGTTTCAATAATTCTCTTTCGTCTTCCTGTTTTACTTCTTTATCTAAAATTTCGGGTTTTTTTTCTGCATCGTATCCAACTAAAACCATCATTGAGGCATCGCCACCATCATCAACAATTAAATCGGGACCACTGCCGTCCGGCCAAGTTAAGGCTTGTTCGGTACACCACCAATATTCTTCCAAAGTTTCACCTTTCCAAGCAAATACCGGAATTCCTGCTTTTGCAATAGCTGCTGCTGCATGATCTTGTGTTGAAAAAATATTACAACTAGCCCAACGCACATCTGCCCCAAGTTCTTTTAAGGTTTCTATCAAAACTGCTGTTTGGATAGTCATATGCAATGAACCCGTAATCCTTGCGCCTTTTAAAGGTTTTTCTTTTCCGTATTTTTTACGCAATGCCATTAAACCTGGCATTTCGTGTTCTGCCAATTCAATTTCTTTTCTTCCCCATTCTGCAAGATTTAAATCTGCTACTTTATAAGGAAGGCTCTCTGTTAAAATTTCTGCCATTTTTTTAATTTTTATTAATTCTAAATAAGGTATGCAAAATTATAAAATAATAAGGTATAAAAACAGATTATTTGATAAATTAACAATTTTTAAGGTTTGATTCTTTTAATTTGTGTATTATCTTTACATTCTTTCAATAAATATTTAATGGATTTATTCAACTTTGGATGCATAAAATCGGCATCTATATCTGACATCGGGTAAAGAACAAACTTTCTATTTTGAATATGAGGATGAGGAATGCTTAATTCTTCTGAATTAATTAATTCATTATCAAAAAACAACAAATCAATATCTATTATTCGTGCTGTATATCCTATCTGGCGAGTATTTCTTATTCGTCCCATTTCTTTTTCAATAAAAAGGCATTTTTCTAATGTTTCAATTGCACTAAAACGAGTTTCAATTTTAAGTACGGTATTTAAAAACCATTCTTCATTTTTAAAACCCCAAGGTTCTGTTTCGTATAAATTACCCGATTTTACAATTTTTCCAACTTGCAAAGCAATTTCTGATTTTGCTATTTGCAGATTTTTTAATTTATTTCCTATATTGCTGCCTAAAGATAAATATACTGTATGCATTATAAATTTTACTTTTTTTTATAAAAATAAACAAATAATTCATTTTTACTGATTATTTTTGAAGCACTTTAAAAATAAATATTTTGAAAAAAATTATACTGCTTATTTTATCTGTATTTTCAATATTTGGCATTGCCTGTAATTCAGGAAATGTACCGGATGATATTATTCCTAAAGAGAAATTTATTAAAATACTTACCGAAGTCCATATTGCCGATGCCGTTTTAACAGAAAAGGGGCTGTATGACCGAAAATTAAAAGACTCAACGGAATCGTATTATAACTATATTTTTGTTAAATACAATATTAATAGAGCAAAGTTTGATAAAAGTTTGCAATATTATGGAAAAAATACGGAAGAATTTGAAGAAATGTACAATCAGGTGATTGCTAATTTAAAACTAAAATCAACTCAATTTAACATTACAAAAAGCATTTTTAATTTACCGGATGTTGCATTAAAAAATATTGAAGAACAAAATAAACTTCTTAGCAGTAAAAAAGAAAACCAGTTATGGACTTTAAAGCGCAATTGGAGTTTACCCGATGACGGAAAGCTAAATATTATAAAATTTGAGCGTAAACTTGCACCTGTACAGGCAGAATATGTACTTTCGGCAGATTATTATGTATATAAAAATGACAGTACCAACGGATTAACAATGCTTATATATATTTATTATAAAGACGGTTCACATAATACTTTCCAAAACAAATCTTTTGCTAAAGATGAAAAATGGCATAAATATACACTTAAAGCAGTTACAAACAGTAAAAAAACACCTTCCCGGATTATTTGTAAAATGGCAGATCATAGACCGGGTACCAAGAGTAAGCACATGGACATAAAAAATATTTCTTTATTGCGAAGAATTATAAAACCAAAACAAACGATACCTGTAAAAACAAAAAAAACGGAACAGATTAAAATTCTTAAAAAAAACGAATAAGTTAGCTTGTCGTCATTTTGATATTAGCAATGCTTCCTATATGGAATATTTTCAAATATTTTTAGTTATAGCAGTAATTTTGTACATGGTTATTTCTTTGTATGCAGGACATCAAAGAACAATTGTGGTTTATGCCATAAGTATTACACTACTTGGATTATTTGGAATTATTTCAACAAAAGAAATTTTACAAGGTTTTGCGAATGAACAAATTGCGGTTATTTTACTTTTAATAATTATCGGAAATGTAATTCATAAATCCGGACTGATTGATTTAATTTTTAATCCGCTTTTTAAAAATGTTAAAACAACAAAAAGTTTTTTAAGACGTCTTTTATTATTTGTATCTTCATTTTCGGCTATCTTTAATAATGCACCATTAGTAGCAATGTTGATGCCTTATATCAATAATTGGGCTGTTAAAAATAATGTTAATCAGTCCAAACTACTCATTCCTTTATCTTATGCAGCAATTCTCGGAGGCTCAGCTACGCTTATAGGAACATCTACAAACTTGTTAATTAACGGAATGCTTATCGAAACAGGTAGCCCATCGCTGGGTATTTTTGAATTTAGTTATGTAGGTTTGCCAATGATAGTATTGGGAATTAGCTATTTATTAACTGCCGGAGTAAGGATTCTACCTGACCGTCCTTCTCCTGTCAAATCGTTTGGGAACAATAAAAGAGATTATTTAGTAGAAGTTCTTGTTACAGAAAACTCACCTTTGCATACTAAAACTGTTGAGCATATCGGATTAAGAAACTTGAAAGGATTATTTCTTGTAGAAATAATACGTGATAATTATCACTTGTCTGTGAGTCCTAAAACAATTATTTATTCCGGAGACAAGTTAATATTTGCAGGAGAAACAAAAGAAGTAATTGACTTAATTGATGAATTTAAAGGCTTGGAATTACCACAAGGAAATCAATTGTATGAAAAGAAAACGATTGAAGTAGTAGAAGTTGTTGTTTCTCCAAATTCTAGTTTGCAAGGTAATAAAGTTAAGTTGAGTAACTTTAGAAGTAAGTTTGATGCTGTTATTGTAGCTGTACACCGAAACGGCGAACGTTTATCCGGAAAAATAGGGGATATTGTTTTGCGTGCAGGTGATGTATTATTGTTGTATGCAAACAAAGGCTTTTTTACGAGAGTAGAAAGAATTAATGACTTTTATCTAATCAATAAATTAAAAGAAAATACTTTTTACAAAACTTGGCAAAGAATTTTGTTACTATTGGGACTTATTTTAGTTATTGTTTTGTCTGCACTAAAAATTATTGCTCTTTTTAAAGGGCTTATGGCTGTATTGATATTTATCCTTATTTTTAAAATTGCAGGCTTAAATGACCTAAAAAATTCTTTAGACTTGAATTTGTTGGGAATAGCAGCCATGTCACTTGCTTTAGGAAAGGCACTTATTAATAGTGGATTGGCAGAAGTTATAGCCAAAGAGGTAGTTTTTATTTTCCAAACCATTGGTGTGATTCCTTTATTGGTTGCATTGTTTATTATCACAAGCTTAGTTGCTTCTTTTAT
>JAKIUH010000339.1 GCA_021647685.1 Bacteroidales bacterium | reverse complement strand
GAATGCTCGAAAAAACCTACTCACCGTAACTAATGCTACGCCTGCGTTGCTTTTTTCTGCGCTACGCCAATACTGATACACATTTTGTCTTTTCGTTACGAACATGGTCTGCGGATTTAAGGAATATTCAAAATTACCATTACTTTCATTTCTCAATATTTTAATAATCGGATAGAGTACATCAGGTATTTTATTAAGGTTTTCATCTCCCACATAAATCTCTGTATCACCTAATAATTTAAGTAATGTGTATATTTCACTCCACTCGCCTTTATTTTAAATTAAAATCAAAATATTCATTTAATGATTTCTCATTGTCAAAGAATAAATCTCCCCTACTTATTTTGTTGTCAAAAAATGCTTCCATTTTGTTTTTAGAAAAAAAAACATCAAAATATAAGCCTTGATTATTGTATATAAAAATGATTTTTCCATTAAAAGTCATATATTTCTCAATAGTTTTATCTGCCCTTATATATTTGATTTCTATCTGTTTCATTTTATAAAAATATTCTTATAATGGTAGTCTAAAAATTCTTTTGATGGCAGAAACTTATCAGGAAGTATAATTTTTTGATTTTTATATTTAAAGAAGAAATTTTTTACTGCTTCTTCATTAAGATATTCATCAAGAAAATCAGATAATAAAATTTTAAAGTCTGGTGTAACAGTAATAAATCCCTTATCAAAAGCCCTGTCGTGAATTGAATTTAAACATAAACCATTTCTTGGATTTATTCTATTTTTTTTGTCTTTTGCCCAAGGTTTAATATGACTTGCTATTAACAAATCAGGAATAGATAGTCCTGTTATACAGCACTTTAAATTATATGATGCTAAAACTGTACTTCTAAAAAAATTTTGATTAACTCTTGCTTTTATTATTGCTTCACGTTCTTTTCCTTCTGGAAAACTTTCTATTTCAATATTTTCCAGTTCTTCAATTTTTTTATTCTGAAATTTTGCAATCAGTTGTTCACTTTCAAAAGCTAATTTTTCCCAATTTCCATTAAACTCTTCCCAAATAATTTCTTCTAATTTACTTCCATGAGCCAACCCTGTTATTCCTTGCTTTTTTAATTCAGGGTCGAGACGACCAAAGTTCCCAATTTTCATATTTAAAGCAGACGGTGAACGTCCAATTATATTTGCATATTTTATTATAATCGGATTAGTTTTACTGCTACTCTTAAATGGTATTTTACAGTAAACATTAAATGCAATTATTGTTTCTTCTCTTGTCCAATTATTTTTAGCCATAATCTTATGCTGCTACGTTTTTCATTAGGGATTGTAGAGAAAATCCTTTATGTTCGTTCCTCACAAAAAGATTGGTACGGAAATCCTAACCTGATAGGGGAACGCCCAAATGTATCATTAACAGTACTTTTTTTTCATCATTAATATTCGCCAAATGCTACTTTACTTTTTACGGCTCTCATGTTTTTTCTTCTTTGTTCCTTTGTTAATTTATCCACACTTACATCCTAATTATTTAATTTGATTACTTCAAAAACTTCATTTATTTTGCACTCAATATCCTCTGTAATGAATTTATGATTCTCTCTCTCCTGTTCCGTAGATAAATCCTTTATATCACTAGTGTATATCTGAGAAAATTCTTTTGCAAGATTAGAATTTTCTGCTTTAACTCTCACAATGTAAGATTTAGTTAATAAAACTTCAAATGTTTTCATTATGCAACTCTTTTATATTATCAAACGATAAAGCCCAATTCAAATCATTACCAAGTTTTTCCCGCCAATTTGTTTCTCTTTGTCCGTTATAACTTTTGTAATATTTTATTAAGTCTTCTTTATTAACAGTTGTAGTCCCATTCTTACCATACTTTTTAGCTTTCCCGTATTGTATTAGATATGAAATATTTGATGTAGTAACATTCTTTTTCAAGTAGTTACTTGCCCATTCACTCGCTTCTTTTATCGATAAAAACTCTGCCATATATATTTTTAATTTCTTCATTCAAAGATACAATCATTTCTCCTTTTTGCATAAATAATTTATCAACAGAATAGAACTTATACAGATAATACCAAAATAGGGCTTGCTAAAAAACGCTAAATACATTATTACTCAATGTCTTATATTCGTTTTTTTGTATTAAAGCAAGATTTTTGGGAGTTCATATCGGAGATTATTCTTTATATAGGGCTTGCTGAAAAGCTCAGATGTGCATCTATTTTGTATTTTGTGAAGTGCAGATGTATAAAAATACTTCAAACTGAACAAAATACAAAAGAGGTGTGCAACTGAGCAGCTAAAATATAACTGTTTGTATATAATGCATGCTTTTTCTGATATTTTAGTGAAAAACCTTGCATTTCAAGGCAATAATACAAACATAAAACACTGATTAATAATACATTTAGCGTTTTTCAGCAAGCCCTATATATTGAAATAATAGAACCTTTAGCCCATAAAGCAAAAGAAAAAAACGATGAATTTTTATCATCTTATGCCCAAATGGTTAATAAATTCACAAAAGAATTTATTGATGAATTTTGTTATAGCAATGGGAAAATTAATTGGGAAAAATTAGTGAAATTTAATTCAGGGAAAAAATAAAGGTTTTGTTAAACAAAACCCTTATTCACTTGCTCAATATCGGGATAATTTTTATGCGGAAATAGCAAATTTGCCATTAAATTTATTTATTGCTTGTTCTTGCAACAGCCATTTTTCAGCTTCTTCGGGGTTTTTAAAATTTTTCATTTCCACTTTTTTCAATTCAGAATTATAAAGCAATTGGTCAAACAATACTTTGGTAATTTTATCATTACTTTTTATATAAGCAAATTTTTCAACCCCTGAGTTAATCATCACAGAGTGAATATTATGATAGAATAAGTTTTCCTCGCCCCAAATGCGTGAATAAACCATATCTTCAAAATTACTGAATACATATTTGGGACGATATTTTTTAATGGCAGAAGCAATCAACATAAAACGGCGTGCAATATTTTTGTTTAATAAGCGTGCACTTGCTTTTCTCCACTCAATAATCATTTCCAATCGATTTTTATCGTATTGGATAGTTAAATATTCATCAATATATACCAGCATTTTCATAATTCTAATTTTTAATTTAAAAAAGTGTTTTCATGGGCATCTGCTTTTTAAGATGCATTTACTAATAGTACACTCTTAAACGTTTTTTCCCTACCTAAAAATGTATAAATTTATTTTTCTTTGTTAAAAATGCTTGATTTTATGATGAATACACATTTTATTATGATGAAAATTATTGCTGAGCAATTAATACTTTTTCATACAAACCCTCTTTATTTTCTTTAAAACCAATTTTTTTCAGATATTTCTGATGTGCTTTACTTGGTGCTTCGGCAACTACTTTTTTTATCCCTTTTTCCAAAAAATAAGTACGAAGGCGATGATAGATAAATTTTCCGTTTTTATAATCACGATATTCAGGAATTACATAATCCAAACCAACTTTTAATGTATCATTGCCTTCTTTATGTGCTAAAAATATACCGGCAACAGACATATTTCTCAGCACAAAAAAACTTAAAGTATTCATTTCGGGTTTGTATGAAAAGTCCGGAAAAAATCTATTAATTTCATTTTTATGAAATTCTAAAAATTTTAGCAAGTAGCGATTATCTTCGCGAACTTCTAAAGTATCAAAAAGCTCTTTTTTAGCATAAATCCTCCATAAATAGTAAATATCCACCGAAACGATAAAACCGTTAAGCACTCCCACAGGAACAGCCCCAATTAAAAATCCATATATTGAAAAAGTAAGCGCACCCGATAAATTTACCCAACGAAACTTTACTATTGAATTTAAAGTCATTGAAAAAGCAATAATGACAGAGGCTGTATAACCCATTATTTGAAGAATATCCATAATTCTAATTTATAAAATAAACGGCAAAGGTAAAAAAAACAGAAAGAATATTTTGCATCAGAAAATAATTCCGTAAATTTGAATTAAATCAATACCCTGAAATCATGCAAAAACTTGAGCTACTAATGTTTATCATTTCACTGATGATGATACAATGCAACGGACAAAACAATAAATCAATAAGCCAAAAAGCCGAACAAGGTGATGCTGAGGCGCAATTTAAACTGGCAAATATGTATTCACTGGGCGATAGTGTGGCAAAAGATAATGAAAAAGCCATTTATTGGATGCAAAAAAGTGCCGATAACGCTTACCCCGAAGCACAATTTGAGATAGCACAAGCCTATTATGATGGAGCCGGTGTTGAAAAGAATCAACAAAAAGCAGTAGAATGGTTTAAAAAAAGTGCTGAAAACGGTTTTGCAAAAGCACAATATAATCTTGGAGTAATGTACGAAAAAGGATATGTTGTGGCTATAGATAAAACTGTAGCTGCACAGTGGTATCAAAAAGCTGCACAACAAGGTCATATCAACGCACAATTTAATTTGGGATTGTTGTATTATTATGGTACAGGCGTAGATAAAGATTTAGCGAAAGCAAAAAAATGGTTTCAAAAAGCAGCAAATCAAGGCAGTAATGATGCACGGCAAAATTTAGAAATTATTAGCAAACAAGAAAAAAATCTAAGTCCGGAGAATATTAAAAAATTTGAGGATACAAAGCAAAAAGCTGAACAAGGCAATGCAGAAGCCCGGTATGAATTGGGAATTATGTATGCCAACGGAAGTGGAGTTAATCAAAATCCCGAATTAGCCTATTCATGGATAGAAAAAAGTGCCGCACAAGATTATCCATTAGCACTTAATACGCTGGCGCTTATGTATTATACCGGCAAAGGCAAGCCTTTAGACAGAGCACAAGCCGTTACTTTGTTTGAAAAAAGTGCAAAACAAGGCAATTCTGATGCTCAATTTCAATTGGCTTTAATGTACTATTCCGGCAATGCTGTTACCCAAAATCTAAAACATGCCTTTGATTTGTTTAAATAATCTGC
>JAKIUH010000338.1 GCA_021647685.1 Bacteroidales bacterium | reverse complement strand
TTTATGAGTCAAAAGGCAAAACCTAAAATGGTTAAAAAAGTATATGCAATTGTATTAATTGCCATTGCTGTTAAATTAAGCTTGGAAGCTATTCATTCTTTTATATAATTTAGTAATGAAAACTACACTATTTTCATTATTGGTATTTTTATCAGTATCATTAACTGCTCAAGAAAATAATAAATCTTTGCCTAAAGTAAATTGGAATGGGTACGCACAATTGAGGGTATCAAGTAATTTTAATGACTATTCAAGTGTGATGCTTCGTCGTTTGAAATTTTGGATTAAATCAAATCCTGAATTTTCTGAAAAATGGTACTATAAAGTTCAAGTTTTATTTACCAGTTGGATGCAAGAAAAATTCTTTTTACAAGATGCAAAAGTAGTATATAAAACAGAAATGTTTTCATTAGATATCGGACAATTTATACCGGCTTACAGTTTGCAATGGACGCAACCCGATTATTTAATATCATCTATTGAACGTGCAATAGCGGTTAATGCCTTACACCCTAATGGTTCGCTTGGTGTCAGGGATATTGGCGGACAGCTTGATTTTCATACAGAAAATAAAGTTATTGAAACACATTTAGGAATTTTTAACGGTTACGGAATAAAAGAATACCGTTTTAATAATAAAGGATATATGATAACACACAAAACTGCATTTAATATACATTTTGACAGTGGTAAATTACAAATGGGTTATTCACTTCAATACCGTAAAGCCGAACAATTAAAAATACCCCATGTTTTACCTGATAGCGTTTTGTTTTCAGGTAGCGATTTCAGATACAATCTGTTTGCAATGTATCAAAGTAAAATATTGGAAATCCAAGCCGAATTTTTGAATGCCAATTTTGACGGGGAACAAGCAAGCGGATACTATATTCTTTCAGGTTTAAATATTAATGAAAAAAATCAAATTGTATTGGGATACGAAAATTATAGCGACTTAATTAGTTCAACTGATGATCTTCCTTATTGCCGAATAGGATACAATTATTACATTAATGATTATAAAATTAAATTATCTGTGGATAATTATTTTCAAATTAATCAGGAAACTATTGAAAAATATTATATAGGAATACAATTACAAATGTTTTTTAAATAATCTTAAAATTAAATAAAATGGTTAATGCAAAAGAATGGCTCGAAATCGGGCAAAAATTTCACGGACATAAATGTCCGGCAATGCCAAACGGCTTGCGAGTAGCAGAAGCTGCAATGAATAAATTGGGTGTTGAACGCACCGGAGATAGTTTTTTACATGCAATTTTAGAGTTGGGTGATAACCATTGTGCTACTTGTTTTGCCGATGGTGTGCAAGTAATTACAGGTTGTACCTTCGGCAAAGGAAATATTGAAAAAACACATAAGGGTAAGTGGGGTTTAACTTTAATCGACAAACGTACTAATCGTGCTGTACGTGTTTCACCAAAAGCCGAAGCGATGTTGCAAACGAAAACCACACCTTTTTTTAAAAATTATCGTGAAAAAGGAGTTCCACCTACACAAGTTCCCGATGAAGTAGTTCAACCTTTGGTGGATAAAGTAATGAATGCTCCTGCTGATATGATAATGAATATATCAGATGTATTTACTTATGAGTGGAAAGAGCCTAAGCACACATTCAATAGCTTTGCTTGCGAAGAATGTGGCGAAATGGTGGTAACTGAATATGCACGAATTAAAAATGGTAAGCACGTTTGTATGGATTGTGCTGCTAAATAAATTTTTTATGTTTGATACGGTGGGTTTTTATCCATCGTATCAATATTAAATACCGGTTTTGAAATAATCATTTTAAAATTTACTTTTGGAACATAAAATGATAAGACAAAAAGGTTTTTAATGGCAAAAGTAATTATTGCAATTCACGGATTAAGAAATAAACCACCCAAAAGCTTATTAATGAAGTGGGGGAGGATGGCTATTGAAGAAGGTTTTGAAAATTTGGGATTAAAAGTTGATTTACCTGAGTTTGAGATGGTTTATTGGGCAGATATTTTATATGATAAACCTTTATCTCCTGATATTAATGATCCCTCAGATCCTTATTTTCTTGATGAGGTATATACGCGCGACCCTGAAAAATCATTTACTGGGAATCATGATTTCCAAAAAAAAACACATCGTTTTTTAAAAAAAATTATCTATAAAATATTTTTAAGTAAAAATTATAAATTACGTTACCCTTTTCTTTCAAAAAGTTTTATTCATAATAATTTTAGAGATTTAGAAATATATTTTACTGAGCATTGTGAAAGCAGCCAAAGCAAAGATTGCTTGGCAAGAAAAGCAATTAATCAACGATTGATTGATGTTTTAATAGAACACGCCAATGACGAAATCTTTTTAATTGCTCATTCAATGGGCAGCATTATTGCTTTTGATGTTTTGAGCTTTATTTTAAAGGACATTAAAATTAATACTCTTGTAACAATTGGCTCACCTTTGGGAGCTCCGTTTGTAGTAAGCAGAATTGCTCAACATTCAAAGCGCATCAAGCAATCGGATGTTTCTTTAAAAACACCGGAAACGGTTACTAAAAAATGGTATAATTTTTCGGATATCAGGGACAGTATTGCAATAGATTATAAATTGGCAGATGATTTTGCGTCAAACAGCTATGGTGTAAAAGTTGTTGATACATTAGTTACAAATACCTATCAAATGGATAAAACCATCAATCCGCATAAATCTTTTGGTTATTTGCGTACACCTGAATTTATCAAAGTATTGAACAACTTTATAAAAGAATAGTTTGTTATGAAAACACGACTTAAATTACTTGATCGTTTTTTGACCTTATGGATTTTTTTGGCAATGCTTATTGGCGTAGGAATTGGTTACTTATTTCCAGGTATTGCACATAATATTGATGCAATGTCGTCAGGATCAACCAATATTCCGCTTGCCTTAGGTCTTATTCTGATGATGTATCCACCTTTGGCAAAAGTAGATTACAGTTTAGTACCGGCAATATTTAAAGATACAAAAGCAATGTCCTTGTCGTTGGTTCTGAATTGGATAATCGGTCCTGTACTTATGTTTGCTTTAGCAATTATCTTTTTGCGTGATGAACCGGGGTATATGTCCGGTATTATTTTAATCGGCTTGGCACGCTGTATTGCCATGGTCTTGGTTTGGAACGATTTAGGTGGCGGAAGTAAAGAATACGGTGCTACTTTGGTTGCTTTAAACAGTATTTTTCAGGTACTTACTTATAGCTTTTATGCATGGATATTTATTACTGTACTTCCAAAATATTTTGGTGTGGAAAGTTTTGAGGTGGATATTTCCATTTGGGATGTTGCCAAATCTGTATTAATTTATCTTGGAATTCCTTTTGCTGCAGGATTTTTAAGCCGGATAATTTTGGTAAAACGAAAAGGTAAAAATTGGTATAATCGTAAATTCATACCTTTTATTTCACCGGTAACTTTAATTGCTTTGCTGGCAACTATTGTATTAATGTTTAGCTTAAAAGGTGAATTGATTGTTGAAATTCCTTTTGATGTGTTAAAAGTTGCTGTTCCGCTCATTATTTATTTTGTTATTATGTTTTTTGTGAGTTTTTTTATTGGAAAAGCTTTGAAAATAGATTATTCGCGAAATGCCTCTATTGCTTTTACTGCTACCGGAAATAATTTTGAGCTGGCTATTGCTGTTGCCATTGCCATTTTCGGGCTCAATTCACAGCAGGCATTTGCCGGTGTTATTGGTCCTTTAATTGAAGTGCCTGTATTAATTGCTTTGGTAAATGTTTCATTATATTTGAAAAAGAAGTTTTATAAATTTATTTAGCCGATAAATTGATTATTTTTGCATTAAAAAATTGAATATGGGCAAAGTAATCATTACAATTCACGGTTTGAGAAACAAACCACCACGTTTACTATTGCAAGAATGGTTTAAAACAGCAATAAAAGAGGGCTTTGATAAACTGGGTTTGAACTTGCGTTTGCCAAAATTTAAACTGGTTTATTGGGCAGATATACTTTATGAAAAACCTTTGTCTCCGGCTGAAAAAAATCAGGAAAGTCAATATTTTATTGATGAACCATACGTACCTGAAACCGAAAGCCGTATTCCTTCATATTTTGAGTTACGAAAAAGCTTAGCGGGAATCATTAAAACCCTTGTTTATAAAATTTTTTTAGATAAAAGTTATCAGTTAAGATACCCTGTTTTGGCAAAATCATACATTCATAATAATTTTAGAGATTTGGAAGTATATTTTGCAGAAGATTGTGAGGAAAATCCGAGTCCTGACTGTGAGTCACGTCGGAGAATTAATCAGCGACTTATTAAAGTTTTAAAAAGACATCGAAAGGATGACATCTTTTTAATTGCTCATTCAATGGGGAGTATTATTGCATACGATGTTTTACGCTTTATACTTACTGATATTAAAATCCATACATTGGTAACTATGGGAGCACCATTGGGAGCCCCGTTCGTAGTCAGCCGGATTGCCAAATATTCCGAATCAATTGATAAATCAGATGATCCCTTAAAAACTCCGGAAACAGTTATTAAAAACTGGTATAACTTTTCAGATATCAGAGATTACATAGCATTGGATTATAAATTGTCCGATGATTTTCAGGCAAATAGTTTGGGGGTAAAGGTAAAGGATATTTTGGTAACCAATACTTATGAAATTAACGGTGTTCCCAATCCGCATAAGTCATTTGGTTATTTGCGAACACCTGAATTTATTAATGTTTTGGATGAGTTTATTAAAAGTGAGCCGCTTTACAAGAAACGTATTTTTAAGGTAAAACGAGGACTTTCAAACTTGTTGGATGCTGTTAAACGAAAAAAAAAGAATGATTAAATTTAGACTAACAAAAAACGATGCAAGATGTTACACCCGATAAAGAGCAACTTATTTTACTTTTGAAAACAGAAATGCCTTTTGGAAAATATAAAGGCAGAAAAATTATTGATTTGCCGGAACCTTATTTGGTTTG
>JAKIUH010000337.1 GCA_021647685.1 Bacteroidales bacterium | reverse complement strand
AAGAATTTATTCTTTATTTAAAAAGAAATACGATGCAACACCTTGTAAATTAAATAAATAAAAAAATAATGGTGTAGTGCCCTTATTAAATACTAACTCGCAGTATATCATTATTTTAATTTTAAAAGCCGTCAAAGTCGGGAGAAATATAGAAATTTGCTAAATAAATAAGTCTAATTTTCCATTTTTATCAAACTCTTTAAGCAACTGATAACGACCCATATCGTACCATTTTGAATAATTATGTACATAAGCTCTGATAATATGAGTTTTAGCGAATTGCAGGTAAGTGTCGATAATAGAAAAAGCTCCTTTTTGCGAAATATGATTAAATATATCGGTGCTTATTACATGTATTCCGCTAAAGGCATAAGGAATTAGGTCTCCGAAAGGTTCTGCCGCCTGTTTTATTTCACCGGTTTTTACATTTTTCCATTGGCAGAGTTTAGCTTCTGCATCAAATAAAAGTTGGCGCGATGTTGAACGGTCTTTAACGGCTAATGTAGCTAAAGCCGGTGAATTTATATGCGTAACAAACAATTCAAACAAATTAATATCACTAAGAATATCTACATTATAAACTAAAAATGCTTTTTCTCCCTGAAAAAAATCTTTGGCTTTTAAAATTGCACCTCCTGTATCCAGTAATTGTTCTCGTTCATCAGAAATTTCAATATTTACACCAAATTTATTTTTGTTGACAAAGTCAATAATTTGTTCCGCAAAATGATGCACATTGATTATTATATCCTTAAAGCCGTCTTTTTTCCCGACTTTGACGGTTTTTTAATCAACTAAGGTCTGAAATAGTTGAAAACCCTAAGTTTTAAATTTTGTCCAGAGTGTAGTGCCCCCATTTTTTTTATCAATCAAAACATTGCAAATCAGCCCAATGAGCTTTATTTTTGCAGCATGTTTGTAAGAGTAAAGAAAATAGCGAATACAAATAGATCCAAGATACAATTAGTTCAAACATTTCGGCGTTCAGGAAAGGTGGTTCAAAAAGTATATCGCCATATTGGTACTGCACACAATGATATGGAACTCACTAAATTAAAAGAACTTGCAGAAATAATAAAAGAACAAGAAATAGAAAAAACAAATCCTCGATTATTTTCGCCCGAAGAATTAGATAAGATAAAAATAAAAAATAATGAGCCGATAAATGTAAATCTAAAACAATTAAGAGAGGAACAGCGTATAATAACAGGCATACATCAAATATATGGTCAATTGTACGATGAAGTTGGATTTAACAAAATATTTTCCAAGCAAAGAATAAGTAAAAAAGTTATAAAAGACCTAGTCTTAGCACGTTTAGCTAAGCCAATGAGCAAAAAGAGTACGCTTGAATATTTATCACAAAATTTTGGTATTAATTACAAGTTAGAACAAATATACAGAGCATTAGACAGAATAGACGATGAAGCAATTGACAGAATACAAGAACAAAGTTTATTCTACACAAAAAGTTTGTTTGAAGAAGAACTTAATTTGATATTTTATGATTGCACCACCTTATATTTTGAAAGTTTTACTCAGGATGAATTAAAATCCTTTGGATACAGTAAAGACCACAAATTTAATCAATCACAAGTATTAATGGCACTTGCCGTAACAAAAGAAGGTTTACCTGTTGGATATGAACTTTTTGCAGGTAATTTTTACGAAGGTCATACATTGCAAATAGTTGTAGAAAAATTAAAAGGTAAATTGAATATTAAAAGAATGATATTGGTAGCTGATAGTGGCTTGTTTAATAAAACTAATATTGAATATTTGATTAAAAATAATATAGAATTTATCGTAGGTGCAAGGCTTAAAAATTTATCAAAAAAATGGCAAAACCAAATACTTGATAGTACAGATTATTTAAAAAGGAAGAAAAAGGAAGATACGCTACGAATATACGATTTTGAGTATTCCGATAGTTTAAGGCTTATTGTCAGTCATTCGGAAAAAAGAGCAGAAAAAGACAAAAAAGATAGAGAACAAGCAATTGAAAAGCTAAAAAAAAGAATAAAATCAAATAAGAATGCCAAATCATTAATCAGCAATTATGGTTATCAAAAATATATACAGATAGAAGGAGAAAGTAAAGTATCTGTAAATCAGGAAAAAATAGCAGAAGTAGCACAATGGGATGGTTTACACGGAATCTTAACCAATGTAAAAGATTTAAAAGCAGAAAAATTATTGGAACAATATCATGGTTTGTGGCAAGTAGAAGAAAGTTTTAGAATACATAAACACGATTTATTGATACGCCCAATTTTTCATTGGACAGCAAAAAGAATAAAAGCACATATAGCGATGGTTTATATGTCTTTCAGTTTAATACGATTTTTGCAACACAAACTAAATAAGAAATCAATAAAACTATCGCCTGAAAAAGTTAGAAATGAACTGTGTCATGCACAAGAAAGTTTATTGAAACACACAATAACCAAGGATAGATACATAATCCCTTCAAAACCAACAGAAAATATTAAAAGAATTTATTCTTTATTTAAAAAGAAATACGATGCAACACCTTGTAAATTAAATAAATAAAAAAATAATGGTGTAGTGCCCTTATTAAATACTAACTCGCAGTATATCATTATTTTAATTTTAAAAACCGTCAAAGTCGGGAAAAAGAAAAATTTGTTTAAGATACTTATATTTACGGCTAAGTTCTAATTATTGCCGCAAAATTACTTTTTTTTTAAATTTTAGGCTAAAGCCTATTGTTCATGCAACTGTTTTTTCCCTTGCATAAATGCAAGGGCTATTAAATAATACAATAATTAATATCAATCTTTTGATTATCTATTTTGGAATACTGTTAAAGAATATCAAATAATTTTTTCTTTTTGTTAATAAACTTTAAATAATTTTTAAATCACAATATTCTGATTAATTTTGTCGCCGGTTTTTAATATACAGGTTCTTTTAAATGATAAGTAGAAGATTAATAAGAATAAAAGCACTTCAAATTTTATACGCCTATTCAAAAAAAGGCGATGTAAGTTCTTTAAATGCTGAAAAAGAGTTATTTCATAGTATTGAAAAATACTATGATTTATATCTTATGTTATTAGCTTTGCCACAAGAAATTGCTGCGCTTGAGCGAAAAAAAATTCTTCAAAGAAGGCAAAAAAGATTTGCTACTCCCGAAGAATTAAACCCGAATTTGAATTTTCAGGACAATCAATTTATTGAAAAATTAAGTAATTCATATGAATTAGCCGATTTGCTTGAAAAAAGAAAATTAAATTGGAAAGCTTATCCTGATTTTATTAAACAAATTTATGCCGCTTTTATTAAATCAGATGTGTATGCTGATATGATGAAAGCCTCCGGTAATGATTTTAATGAAGATAAAGAATTACTAATTCGTTTTTATACAGAGTTTTTAGTAAATGATGAAAATCTACAAGAATTTTTAGAGGAAGAGAGTATATATTGGAATGATGATTTTAGTTTTGTGATGATTATGCTCATGAAATCGCTTGAAAGAGTTAATCAACAGGGAAGGATAAAATTATTGCCAGTATTCAAGAATGAGGATGATCATGATTTTGCAAGATTTTTATTACGCAAAACAATCGTTAATGCTGAGGAATATTTAAAAATTATTGAAAAGCATACAAAGAATTGGGACCCTGACCGTATCGCCCAAACTGACCGTATGATATTACAATTGGCAATTGCTGAGGTTTTGGAATTTTCATCAATTCCCGTTAAGGTTACGCTTAATGAATATATTGAAATTGCAAAATATTACAGAACCGAAAAAAGTAAAACGTTTATTAACGGTTTGTTAGACCAAATAATAAAATCTTTGAGTAAAGAAAATAAAATAAAAAAGACAGGAAGAGGTCTTGTAGGATAAATCTTTTTTTATTTCTTTGCAATTAATCTATTGTAAACAATGAATACAGGCTTAAAATATCTAATTAGTGCTTTTGTTATTTTGTTTTTTGTTTCGTGCAATACAAAAGGAACAAAAACAGAAACAAATCAACGAGCTGAAAAACACGCTGTAACATCACTTTCTTTTAATGAAACTGAATTTGATTTCGGTACCATTACAAGTGGCGAAGTGCTTACGCATCGTTTTATTTTTAAGAATACGGGAAATGCGGTTTTGTATATTTCAAAAGTAATGGCAGATTGTGGATGTACGGTAGCAGATTATGAAAAAGCAGGAATAGAACCCGGCAAAGAGGGCTATATAGAGTTAGTTTTTAACAGCGATGGTTTTCACGGTTTACAAATTAAAAAAGTAAATGTGTATGCAAATACAAATCCGGCAGTGCACGAATTAACAATTGCTGCAACAGTTGAATAGGAATAAACAATAAATTTAGTAAAAATTAAAAATTAGAAAGATATGATTAACAGTTTATTAACAGTATTATTAATGGCACCGCAAGGTGGAAATGAAAATCCTTTGGTATCTTTATTACCCTTAGTATTGGTTATTGTGGTTTTTTATTTTTTTATGATAAGACCACAAATGAAAAAGCAAAAAGAGTTAAGACAATTTAGAGAAGCCATCAAAAAAGGCGATAAGGTGATGACTATTGGCGGCATTCATGGTAAAGTAGCTGATGTAAAAGATACCACGGTAGTTATTGAAATTGCTGATAAAGTACGCTTAACGGTTGAAAAATCAGCAATTATCAACGACCCGACAGCTATGCTGAAATAAATTCAAATAATTGTAAAAATGCAAACAGGGTGTTTTTCAAAAGCACCCTGTTTTTTTTCTAAAGTAAATTGTTATTGCATGTTTTTTTATTAATTTTACAGGTATAGCCATGAGCCGCCTGTATGAAAATTATTCACGAAATACGCAAAACTCCGTTTTTCAGATTAATCATTCCTTTTATTGCCGGTATTTTATGCCGGATCTTCTTTTCAGGTTTTATAGATAATGATTTCTATTGGTTAATTATTATTCTTTTTCTTTCAGGTATTTATAAATACTATGAAGATATAAAACCAAATTATCACCGTAGGTGGA
>JAKIUH010000336.1 GCA_021647685.1 Bacteroidales bacterium | reverse complement strand
ACTACAAATGCTTACCGAAGCTGGCTATGTGTCTATTGGAATGGACCATTATGCCAAACCGGATGATGAGTTGAGCAGAGCTTTGAAGAACAAAAAATTACATCGTAATTTTCAGGGTTATGCTACCAAAGAAACAACAGGGCAAGTTTATGGTTTCGGAACTTCATCAATCAGCCAATTAAACGGAGCCTATATCCAAAACACCAAATTACTTAATAAGTACATTGAAAGTATTAATGAAAGTGGTTTTGCTGTTGAACGGGGCTATGAATTAAGCAAAGAAGATGTTATACGTAGAGATATCATTACCGAAATAATGTGCAACGGATATTTGAATATGAATAAAAAAGCCGATGAATATAATTTATCGTTGAAAGAATTAATTCGTATTGTTGATTTTTCGGAAGAGAAATTGCAAAAATTTATTCAGGACGATTTAATTTCATTTAATAAAAATATTTTAGAATTAAAACCCGAAGGTTTTTTTGTTGTGCGTAATATTGCTATGGCTTTTGACCCTTTGTTAAAGATTAAAGATGCACAATATTCAAAAACAGTGTAAATGCTTAAATTGTCAAATGTTTTAATTGTTTAGATAAACATAAGGCTAATTTGCGTAATCTGTAAAAGGAAATAAGATAATTACGAAGCAACAACTCATAGGTTCTTAGTTCGTTAAAAATAAAACTATGCAAACAGATATAATTATAATCGGAGCCGGTCTGACAGGCTTAACCGCTGCATTTTATTTAAAAAAGAAAGGTGAAAATTTTCTTGTTTTAGAGAAATCCGCTACTTATGGTGGGGCTATTAAAACAGAGCGTGAAAATGGTTTTTTATTTGAAAAGGGTCCCAACACCGGAGTGGTTGGTACACCCGAAACCGCTGAGCTTTTTGAGGATTTGGCTGATAGAGTAAAAATTGAAATTGCCGGTGATGAGGTTAATAAACGATATATTTTAAAAAACGGAAAATGGGAAGCCTTGCCCGCCGGTTTATGGGAAGGCATAAAAACACCATTGTTTACCTTTAAAGATAAACTTCGTTTATTGGGTGAACCTTTTCGGAAAAAAGGAAATAATCCGCACGAAACGCTTGCAGAGATGGTAAAACGCCGAATGGGTGAAAGTTTTTTAAATTATGCTATTGATCCTTTTATATTGGGAGTGTATTCCGGTGATCCTGCCTATCTTGTACCTAAATATGCCTTACCCAAACTTTATAATTTAGAGCAAGATTACGGCAGCTTTATTGGTGGCGCTATAAAAAAAGGCTTTGCAAAAAAAAATGAACGTGAAAAAAAAGCAACACGAAAAGTATTTTCTGTTGAAGGTGGTTTGGCGAATCTAAGCAAAGCACTCTACGAATCTGCCGGAACAGAGAATTTTTTATTTAATGCTGAAAAGATACAAGTACAACCGCAGGATGATTTTTTTACAGTTAAAATCATTCATAACGGAAAGCCAATCAGTATTCAAGCTAAAAAAGTAATTACTGCAACTGGAGCTTATGCTTTGCCGGAAATTTTACCTTTTGTTCCGAAAGAACAAATGCAGAAAATCAGCAGTTTAAAATATGCACGTGTAATTGAAGTGGTTTTAGGCTTTAAGCACTGGGAGGGTATGCCTCTTACCGGTTTTGGCGGATTAATTCCTCATATTGAAAACCGTGATGTATTGGGCTATTTGTTTTTATCAACATTTTTAAAAAACAGAGCGCCTGAAAAGGGAGCATTACTCACTTTATTTATGGGAGGTGTTCGCAAAGATTATATCAACGATTATTCTGATGATAAAATAAAAAAAATTGTTGAGAATGAAACCCTTGATTTAATGAAATTTACTAAATTTAAGCCCGATTTATTTAAAATTATCAGACATAAACAAGCCATTCCGCAATATGGAGCAGACAGTGGTGAACGTTTTAAAGCCGTTGAAGAAATTCAAAACAGCTACAAAGGTTTAATTCTTGGCGGAAATTTAAAAGACGGTATTGGTATGGCTGACAGGATTAAGCAGGGAAAATTTTTGAGTGAAATTTTTGAGTGAAATTGTTGGTTAAAATATCCTTTAATACGCTGTTTTAAAATGAGGGATATTATTTTTATATTTTTTTTACAGCTTATTAATATATTGGTTAAGTTCTGAAATAGATGCTATAATAAGCTATAGACTTCTTTTAACTGTATCGTAACATGTATGAGCTATTTATAAATATACATATTTGGGCAAGTATTCTATTTAGCTTAACTGCTGTGGTTTTACTTTTGTATTATACTAAATCATTAGTTAGCGGAGATGAATTTTTAAAAATACATCTCTTTTTAGAGAATGCTTTTATTGTTTTATTATATTTTGGTTTAATATTGGGTATTATCCTTTATTTTTTCATTCGCCCCGGTGAGAATGACCAAATGACGCTTGAGCAAGCAAAAGGAGCTATGAGCTCACGTTTTTGGTCAATTGAACATTTTAGCGTGATGCTTTTTGCCCTTATGTTGGCACAAATTGGAAAAATATTTACCGTACGCTCAACGCTTTCAAAAGATAAATTAAAATATGCTCTGTTTTATTATGGTTCTGCTACAATAGTAACTTTCATATCAACCGGATTTTATTTGTATTATCGAGTTTGAGCATGCAATAATCGTATATGCTGATTTTAGAAAATTAATATTTATGGATTCACCAATAAACTGATGCGGATATAATCTGTAATAAACACACAATAATATGATTGTTTGAGATATTAAAATTACAAAAAAAACTTGAATTTTGTGAATGTTCTTCCCTAATGCCAGAACAGGCTATGTGGCAATAGAATTAATTAGAAATAACCAAATGAATAACAAAACTGCTGTTTTAATTATAAATCTGGGTACACCTGATAAACCTTCGCGCAAAGCTGTTGCTAAATTTTTATCTGAATTTTTAGGAGATGGGCGAGTAATTGACCTTCCGTATTTATTTCGAAAATTATTGGTAAATATAATTATTGTCCCTTTTCGTGCCGGTAAATCAGCTGAAATGTATCGTAGATTATGGACCAAAAAGGGTTCACCTATATTATACAATACGCATAAATTGAAAGTGAAGTTACAAAATCAATTACAGGATAAATACGAAGTATTTATGGCAATGCGTTATGGAAACCCTTCGATGAATAAAATTTTGTTTGAAATTGAAAAAAAACAGTTTAATAAATTGATAATTATTCCTTTGTTTCCTCAATATGCATCCTCAACAAGTGGAACAATTATTGAAAAGGCTTTGAAAATAATTCGCCGATGGAACTATATTCCTGAGTTGAAGGTCATGTCGGAATTTTATCGCCATCCTTTATTTATAAAATCTTGGGTTGAGCATATCAAACAAGCCAATTTTGAGGATTATGAGCATATTTTATTCAGTTTTCACGGTTTACCCGAACGGCACGTAAAAAAAACACATGAGGATAAACCATGTACTGAAATGAATTGTAAAACTGAGCTAAATGCAGCCAATCATGCTTGTTATCGTGCACAATGCTATGAACATACCCGTTTAATTGCCAAAGAGTTGGGGCTATCTGCCGGAAAATATACAGTTTGTTTTCAATCGCGCTTCGGAAAAGATTGGTTAGCACCATTTACTGAGGATGAAGTGATTAAACATGCACAAAAGGGTACTAAAAAGTTGTTGGTAGTTCCTTTATCCTTTGTTGCGGATTGTTTGGAAACCATTGTTGAAATCGGTGTGGAATATCATGACTTATTCATTGAGAAAGGTGGTGAAAAACTGGAAATGGTTCAAAGTTTAAATGATGCTGATATATGGGTGGGTACTTTAGCTGAATTAATTGAGCATTAAAATGAAAGAACTATAGTTTTTTATCTTTTAGTTTCTTGATTTCTTCTTCGCTTAATCCTGTTAATTTAATTAATACTTCAACAGAAAACCCTTCTTTTAGCCCGTTTTTTATAATTTCAATTTTTTCTTTTTCTATTCCTTTTTCTATTCCTTTTTCAAAATACGTATTTTTAATATTGAAAATATCCCGATAAGCATTTACACTTGCTTCATATTCTTTATATTCCTTCGGGTTTAATTTTGCTATTTCTGCCGTTTCAAATAATTTTAAGAAGATTTTTTCTTTCAATTTAACAGGTATTCTATCTAATTTTGGTAAATTTTTCAAAACAAACATCCATTTTTCAAAACGGGTTTCCAGTTCTTTTTCCGCTTTGGTAAATTTGGGCATCTCTAAATAAATATATGTTAATTTATCATAAAAAACTTCTTTGGTTTCTTGCTCGGTAAGTTTTACATCGTGGCGATATTTATCCGGTTCGCTTTCTTCAAACTCAAAATCTAAAATACCAATTGTGTAAACTGATTTTAGCTCAAAATTCCAAAAACGGTCTTTGTTTCTTGCTTGCTCTTGAATGGGAAATGTTGAATAAAATATGGTTCGGTCTTTAAAAAATTTCTGTTCGGCTTTTTGCATTTCTACAATAAACTGTTCGCCTTTTTCATTGGTACAATAAATATCAAAAATAGCTCTTCTGTCACCAAGCGATATTGGTAATTTTTCATTTGGAAGATAGGATAGCTCTGTTATTTTTCCTTCTTGTTCTTTTAGCAGTTCATTCAAAAAGTCTAATAGTAAATCTTTGTTCGGCTCTTCGCCAAATAGACGTTTAAAGCCATAATCGGTAAACGGGTTTATGTATTTTTCTTTAAATTCATTCATTATCATTCCTTTTAATACAAATTTACGACATATTCTTTAACTTGCAATAAAATTTTTAACATAGCTGGCTTTTGCATTTTAAAAATTAGTTGAAACTGAATATTCTACGAATATTCAGTTTCAACAGATAAAATTTTATCAAAATAAATTTATAATCCTAATTTTTTCTTAATATTTTTGGGAAGTGCATCTTTGTGTATCATAATATCGGTGGTTTTTAAACGAACAAATGCTTCTGATGCATAAAAATAGCCATCACGTCCGCCATTACCCCATTAGTTTTTTCCGATA